>CAZAIV010000086.1:0-12083 GCA_964485315.1 uncultured Gammaproteobacteria bacterium | reverse complement strand
ATACTTTTTGTTAATAGAAAAAACGTTACATCGGTTATCGACACAGCATTTCTTTGGAACTTATTCCAGAGAAGCTTGCCAATCGGCTTAATGCTCGTCTTTAATTTGATTTACTTTCGCGTGGACATCATTCTTCTCAGCTTTCTCCGTCCGTCCGTTGAGGTTGGTTTCTATGGATACGCATATAAATTTTTTGACTTTTTACTGACCATTCCTCTCTTTCTCTCAAACGCGTTTTATCCGTTTTTACTTGAGCAACAAAAATCGTTAAACTTGCATACGAAAAAAATGAACTATCTTCTTTTCTACTTCATTATTTCTCTCGCTATTACGCTTATTGCATGGACACTCTCCCCATTGATTGCTTCTATAAGAACTGAATTTCTACCATCTGTTTTTGTTCTGCGCTTGCTTTTATTATCACTGCCGATCTTTTTCTTAACCAGTATTTTGCAGTGGATACACATCGCACAGGGAAGACAAAAAACATTGTTATTTATTTATGCGGGATCTGCTGTTCTTAATATTTTTCTTAATTACATGTTCATTCCGGCTTACGGTATGTATGCATCAGCGGTCATTACAATCCTCACCGAAGGAATTATTTTACTTGCCCTCTTTTTCTAATACCGCTTGCCAAAAAAACCTCGAATTGATATAATAGAAGTTTGGCCTTGAAGAAAAATCTTCGAACCGGTATTCGAATCTTTAGCTTTACAGAACTGCATAATCTCCCTACAATACAAGTATGTCTCCTCAATCTGTCAATACCCAAAAAGTCATTTTAGTTATCGATAAACGGGGATTAGTGGGCGCTCCTCTGGCGGCGTTTTTAAGCCGGAATCATTTTGTTATTTTGGTCTCAAATGACAATGTGAAAAATAAACATGTTGTTTGTGTCCGTTATGGCAGTCAGATTCCCAAAATTCCAAACAACGTATTTTCTCACATTTTTATTATAGACCCCCATGAAAACGATCTCTCTCATTTTTTGCCGATATTGGCGCAAAAAACAAAACAGGATAACGGGCAGTTGTTCGTTATAAAAAATGCTTATCTTATGTCGCCTTCATGTATGAAAGAATGTTCGAAGCATACGAACGCAATAAAAGTATTGTTATATGGGGACATCTATTCTGAAACAATTGCATTTTCGAACCGATTGCATACATTATTAAAAGAAGCGAAAGAAAAAGGGACGCTCCATCTTTTTGATAGCGGACTGAATATGGTGTATCCGATCCGCCTTTCTCAAATATTTCTTTTGACCGAGAGTCTTATGTATAACGGAGAGCAGGGAATGTACTGTCTCTTCCCCAAAAAGGGAATCTCTGAAATTACCGTCGGACGATTACTCCACAAAAAACTTCCGGACATCAAAATTTCTCTTTCAGCAAAAAAAGGAACAGACACATTACAAATCCCGTATGCCTGTAGAGAAACAATTTCAAACGAAGAAACACTGGAAACTCTGGAGCATATATCAATTGAAAAAGTTGCTACGGAAAACGCTGAGGGAAACGAAGAACAAGGCATGAGACAACGCAAACAACTTACATATCTTCGCAGAACACTTGTTGTCACGGGTTTAACAGTTTTCTTTCTTTGTCTTTTTCCCTTTTTGTTTTTCTTCTCAGGATCTGTGTCTCTCCTCTCAAGTACGCGGCAGGTAGAAGCGGGTCAATTTGGTTCCGCTGCTGCAAATGCAAAGATTGCATCACAAAGTTTCTCTCTCGTTTCAGCGACAATTGAGCCGATATATGTAATAGGGCAAACAGTAGGAATGGGAACACAGATGCAGAATATGCAACAGCAAATACAAATTGCAGAAAAGAGCAGCGGCGCAGTTTTTAATGTTTCTGATGGAGCATCACATCTTTTTGCAAGCGCTGAAAGAGAACAGCAAGATCAGGGATTGGCAGAAATACGCTTTGCCGCACAACAGACTGAAGAACTTATGGCAGAAAAAGAAATGAACTTTTTACCCAATGTGACACGGGAACAAGTAAAAGTCGCATTGCAGGGTTTTTCTTCTCTACAGAGCAGTTTACCAAGTCTTCTCGGTTTTTCCCAAACAAAAACGTATCTTGTGTTATTCCAAAACAGTAATGAGTTACGACCCGGGGGCGGTTTTATTGGATCTTATGGAATAGCGAAGATGCAAAATGCCTCCATAAAAGATTTTACAGCGCAGGATGTCTATTCTCTTGATGGACAGTTGCAGGGTCATGTTTCTCCGCCCGTTCCGCTACAAAAATATCTTGGAGTACAAAACTGGTTTCTTCGGGACAGCAACTTCTCAGTTGACCAGAATCAAAATGCCGCAACCGAAAGTTATTTTTACACATTGGAGTCAGGGAAAACCGTTGATGGAGTTATTTTAGTTGATACCTTTGTTTTGCAGAAGTTGCTTGATCTTACAGGACCGATCTCTGTGCCGGAATATAATCAGCAGATAACGAGTCAAAATTTCTTTCAACTATTTGAGGATCACTCTGAGAAAAACTTTACGCCGGGTTCTCAACAGAAGAAGACATTTCTCTCCGCGTTTTCGACAGCATTGCAACAGCATTTGACAGATCATCCATTGTCAATGAAAGTATTGGGAGAATTTTTCGTCGAACAAGTAGCAGGAAAACACATCTTTTTTTGGTCGAACAATCAATTTATCAACAAAGACCTACAGTATTCGCTTGCGGATATTTCTCAAGACAATCAGGAGCAATCATCCGGTGATTTCTTCGGAATTAACGAAGCGAATCTCGGACTGAATAAAGTAAATCATTATATACAAAGATCAATGGCGCATACAATTTCTCTTGATGAAAACGGAAGCGTTACGCATACCGCAACAGTAACGTATAAAAACACAAGCATGCCGCAATCAAGTTACGGAGGAGATTATAAAGTTTTTATCAGAGCTATTATTCCTCAGGATGCGATATTGGTAGGCATTACCATTAACGGAAAAGAACAGCCGATTTCATTAACAGATTCAAGCAACCAGCCGACGTATAAAGGAAAGACATTTTTACCCGCAAACAGCTTATCTGTCTATCCTGAAAATGTTTTAGGAGAAAGCAGCTATGGATTCTTTACAACTGTTCCTACGCAAACAACGAGCGTTGTATCAGTTACGTACACACTGCCGCAAAAATCCGCCGGCGCTCAGGTTTATCAGTTATCCCTTATGAAACAACCCGGAACCGATGCTGATCCGGTTGTCATCCATGTGCAGACAGCACATAACAGTATCTTACGGCAGGATGCATTCAGCGGCGTTATATCTTCTCATACGGCAGTAACGCAGTTTAATTTACGCACCGATCAAACATTGCGTCTTCAGTTTTCTCGCTAGTTTTTATGTTAAGCGATCTTCTCATTATTATCTGACTTTTTATTTCTGTTTCTCCAGCGCTTCAATTCCCGGAAGCGTTCCTTTTTCAATATATTCAAGCATTGCTCCTCCGCCTGTTGAAATATGCGAGATGTTCTCTCGATATTCTTTATTCTTCATTGCTGCCAGCGTGTCTCCTCCTCCGACGACAGATGTTGCTTGTCTGTTTTGTGTAATGGCGTAATAAATAAATTCTGTTCCTCTGGAAAATCTCGGATCTTCAAATTTGCCGACAGGCCCATTCCAAATAATTGTTTTGGCGGTAGCAATATGCTGGGAAAATATCGCCTGTGTTTCAGAGCCGATATCCATAATCGAGTCATTCTCTTTGAGCGATCGGATATTTGTCTCATGAGGTGTATTGTCGTCGACAATAGCATCAACCGGTAGAATAAGTTTCGTCTTTTTCGCGTAGGCCATTGTTAATAATTGCTTTGCAAAAGAGACAGCGCCGGGTTCATAGAAACTTTTTCCGACTTGATAATGTTGAGCGGCAAAAAACGTGTTTGCCATGGCGCCACCGATGAGAACCGTATCGGCAAGTTGCAAAAGCTTTGTGACAAGTTTTATCTTCGTGGAGATTTTACTGCCGCCGAGAATTGCGACAAACGGTTTCTCAGGATGATGAATCAGTTTATCAAGAATCGTGATTTCTTTTTCCATCAAGAGTCCAGCATAACTTGGAAGAAATTGCGGGATACTGACGACTGACGCATTTGTTCGATGAGATACACCAAAAGCATCATTTACATAAATTTCCGCAAGCGACGAAAGTTGTTTTGCAAAGGACAAGATATTTTCCTGCTCTTCAGGATAAAAGCGAATGTTTTCTAAAAGGAAGATTTCGTTCTGCTTTTGCAAGTCGAGCATTTTTTGATCATTCATGAAATCATTGACGAGATGAACATGATAAGTCGGAAGGTATTTGCCCAAGTCTCTTGCGACACGCGAAAGAGAATAAAAAGGATCTCTTTTTTTCGGTTCTCCGAGATGAGAAACAAGAATAATTTTGTTTTGATTTTTCAAAAGAAATTTGATTGTCGGAAGAGATTGCCGGATTCGTGTATCATCCGCAATACTTGTGTCGGCATTCAGAGAGACATTGAAATCAACACGCAGTAAAACTTTTTTATGCGAGAAGGAATGATGGGACAAGAAAGGAGGCATGTTTTTAGTATAGCACGTCTTCTGTTTTTAAACTTCCACATAAGAGAAAAAGTACGAATTGCTTGGCAGCGCAAGATAAAATATGCGGAGCGGAGCATCGAAATTGTTTTTCTACCTTGCGTCTTCTCGTGATAACAACGCAGAACGCAGCGATAAAATTTATATTTTGAAAGGGAAAGGCTATATGTTACAATCAGGCAGGAGTATGGATAAAGTATATAATCATAAAAATGTTGAAGAGAATATCTATCGGAAGTGGGAGACATCCGGATCATTTGCGCCGGAAATAAACCCTGATGGAAACCCTTATTCAATTATTCTGCCGCCGCCGAATGCTAATGGAGATTTGCATTTTGGACACGCAATGTTTGTTATTGAAGATATTTTGATTCGTTATCATCGGATGCTGGGCGATGCGACTCTTTGGTTACCCGGAACTGATCACGCAGGAACTGAAACACAGTTTGTCTTTGAGAAAAAACTGCTGGCGCAGGGAAAATCGCGTTTTGATTTTACGAGAAAAGATTTATATCAACAGATTTGGGATTATGTGCGACAAAATAGAGGAGGCATTGAAAGACAATTGCGTCGTCTTGGATTTTCACTTGACTGGTCAAGACAAAAATTCACCCTTGATCCGGAGATTGTCGATTTGGTGAAAAAGACCTTCAAAAAAATGTATAACGACGGATTAATCTATCGCGATTATCGTTTAGTTAATTACTGCACAAAAGACGGGACATCATTTTCCGATTTGGAAGTTTCTTATGTCGAACGTCCTGACCCTTTGTATTATATAAGGTACGGACCGTTAGTGTTAGCCACCACTCGTCCTGAAACAAAATTTGGTGACACTGCAATTGCGGTTAATCCAAACGATAAAAGATATCAGCAGTATATTGGAAAAGAACTTAAAATCGAAACAGTCCTTGGTCCTGCAAAAATTAAAGTCGTCGCTGATGAAATGGTGGATCCGGCGTTCGGAACAGGAGTAGTAAAGATTACTCCGGCGCATGATTTTAATGATTTTGAAGTAGGGAAACGTCATCATTTACCCCTGAAACAGGTCATCGGATTTGACGGGAAGATGAATCATTTCGCGGGTACATTTGCAGGTCTTTATGTCAAACAGGCAAGAGCGGAAATTGTTGAAGAGATGCAGAAAAAAGGGTTGATTGAAAAAATTGACACAAATTATATTCACAGAATTGGCGTCTGTTATAAATGCAAAACAGTGCTTGAGCCATTGCCTTTGGAACAATGGTATGTGAAAGTTGAGCCCTTGATTGATAATGCTCTAAAAGCAGTTGATGCAGAATTTGTCAACATATATCCTGAGAATTTTACCACCATACTCAAACAATGGTATGAAAGTCTGCATGATTGGAACATCTCCCGGCAAAATGTATGGGGAATTCAAATTCCAGTTTGGTATGAAGTGGAAAATGAAGATCAGTTTACTGTTTCTTTTATCGATAGGATCCAACGACAGCATCAAGGGAAATTAAATGACATGCTGAAAAAGGGTTTTTCTCGGGAAGAGATGCTTTCCGGTATTCAACGTGTTATTGCGCCAATTACAGCGAAGGTTGTATTTGAAGAGCAAAGAGAAGAGGGAAAACACTATTTGCCTGAAACAGACACATTTGATACGTGGTTTTCTTCGGGTCAATGGCCGTATGTCACGCTGAAAACTACCAAATCCGATGATTTTGAAAAGTTTTATCCCACAAGCGTTATGGAAACAGGATATGACATTTTACCGGCCTGGGTTTCCAGAATGCTGATTCTCGGTCTCTATGTCGCTAATGGCAAGCATGAAACCAGTCTGGAAAAATTAAAAGATACAGTTCCATTCCGTGACGTAGTACTGCATGGGTTGGTCAATGACCCATTGGGTAAGAAGATGAGTAAATCAAAGGGGAATGTAGTCAATCCTTTGGAGGTGGTTGATCAATATGGCGCTGATGCTTTACGTATGGCGCTGGTCTATGGAAATGCCTTAGGTAACGACCAGGCAATGTCTTCTCCTAAATTGGAAGCAATGCGCAAGTTTACTAATAAGTTATGGAACATGGCACGATTCATTGAGATGAACGAAGTTAAAAATGAAAAGTTAAAAATGAAAAGTTTACGTTTAGAAGACTTAAAAATGATGGATTTACATAACGTAGATAAAGAATGGGTGGAGAGATGTAACGAATTAACAGCAGAAGTTACAAGATATATTGATAGTTACCAGTTTAATCTTGCAGCCGAGAGATTGTATGAGTTTTTGTGGCATGAGTTTGCTGATAAATATATCGAAGATGTTAAAAACAGAATTGATGAAAATTCTTTCAATATTCTTAATTCATTATTCTTGATTCAGCTTAAATTGCTCCATCCTTTCATGCCTTTTGTGACAGAAGAAATTTACCAAAGACTCTATCCGAAAGAAGCTAAAGAAAAAATGCTTATTATTAACTCCTGGCCCAAAGCGGGGAATAGTTTGTAAAGTTTATAACATTTAACTTTCGTGTTCGGGAATAGATCGGGAGATATTCGGGAATTAAATTATGGCTAAAACAACATGGAAACCAACACTGCCCCCGTATCGAAAATTTAAGGAGGGTGTTTATAGAAGCCATGCTTTGGTTTCACGATTTATGTATCAACTTGGGGAGGGAGAAGAATTGCGAATCGAGTTTTCCAGCATGAAATTGATCACATGGATGGTATAATATTTTTGGATAGAGCAATGCTTAAGGAATTAACGCTTGAATCTGATCCTCATTTTTATGAAACAGCCAGTTTCGAGAAAGTTCATTAAAAAGAAGGCAATACCTTTTATAAAGAAAGGCGAATTAAAGTCAAAAGACAAATTCTCGAGTAATTCACGACCTAATCCCGAAAAGAATTCTTTGTCACAGAGAGTCTTTATTGTGTTGGCATGTTTTGTCTCAGGCATTTTACTTATGGTTCTTTTATTCCAGGAAAATGCCATACATCAAGACGTTGTTTCTTTACAAATACTCGATAGTGAACGGGTTGATATACAGAAACAAATACTGCAATGGCAGCATATCATGACAACGTATCCTGACTACAGAGATGGTTATTTCAGATTAGCAACATTAGAATATCAGCTGGGGAATAGAAATAACGCGCAAATGTATGACCAGAAAGCATTGCAGCTGGACCCGAATTTTCAGCAAGGACGAGAGCTGGCGGGAAAATTAAAATAGGAGGATAACCTCGTTGTCATTCCCCTGAAGAGAGGAATCCAATTAACAGAGAATCTTAAACTCTTGAAATAATTAGTTTTAATTAGATTCCCGCCTGCGCGGGAATGACGAGGAGACAAAGAGAAGCTACTTTGTTTCTTCTGCGGGGATCTCTTTGGTAGCTTCTACTGACGCATCGGTTGCCTCTGGTGTTTCTCCCTCAGCAGGCACTTCTCCCTCAACAACTGTAACGACCGGCTCCGGTTCTTTCTCTTCAACGACCAATTCGCTGACTTGTGCCACAATCTGCTTCGGATCAGTCAGAAGAGTAACTCCTTCAGGCGCTTTCAAATCCGCAACTTCTAATATATCCCCAACTTCCGCGAGGGTGGACGTATCAGCTTCGATTGCTTCAGGTAATGCTTCAGGTAATGCCTCAATATCAATTTCATTCAATGTTTGAAGAAGAAGACCCAGCTTATCTGTGACTGCTACTGACTCGCCGATTAATTTGACAGGGACAGATGCTTTTATTTTCTCTTTCAAGTTAACCTGATAAAAATCAACATGGAATGGTGTGGCACTTTTGTAATTTGTTTGTGGATTCTTGATAAGAACAGGAACCGTTTCTCCGTCAACCGTCAGATCAATGATACCTGTTTCTCCAAGTTCTTTATAGAGTGGTAAGAAATCAGAGTAATTCACCTGAACAGCCTTACTGTCGATATGTTTACCGTACACATTCGCCGGCAATTTCCCGTCATTTCGTAATTGTCTGACTTTTTTACCCAGTGTTTTCCGTTTTTCGGCATGTAATTTCGGATGTTGCATAGTGCGTATTGTAGCGGAATATTGCAAAGTATGCAAATTATTGCCATACTCGTTGCATGGTTATTTTAGGAGTTGATCCGGGTATCGGAAGGACAGGATGGGGAATAGTGGAAGTTCAAAGTTCAAAGTTAAAAGTGAAAAGTTATGGCTGTATTGAGACGGAACCCAATTCGTCATTGGTTGATCGATTGCTCACTCTGCATCAGGCATTATCAAAGATTATTGAAGAAGAAAAGCCTGATGAGATAGCAGTGGAACAACTTTTTTTCAATACCAATGCAAAAACTGCGCTGGTTGTCGGACACGCAAGAGGAATTGTCTTATTGGCTGCGGGGCAAAAAGATATACCCTTGAGCGAATACACCCCTCTCCAAGTGAAAATGGCATTGACAGGATACGGACGGGCTGAAAAATCGCAAATTGGGCAAATGGTAAAAACGATTTTACATTTGCATTCGATTCCTAAACCTGATGATACAGCAGACGCATTGGCCATAGCACTAACTCATGCGTTCAGTTATAAGATGTCAAACAAAAAGTGAAGCGGTAAATTTTACGCTTGGGCATAGGGATAGAGAGGAGGAGCTTGAGGTATCCACAGAGAACGTCGGCCATCGTGTTCTATCGGCAAACCCTCAACATGATCGAATTGCTGCCAAAGGTGCTGAGAAGGGATACGCATCCTTGCGGTATGCAGATCTCCTACATTTATAACGCCTTCCACAAATCTTCCGTCTGGAGTAAACGAAAGATTGTCAGTGGAATAGAGAGAGGGTTTCTTTATGAAGTTCGCCTCTGACAGAGCTTTGATGGCGTCTTAAGAAAGGTTCTTGTGTGGTAGAGATCACTTGGTTTCCCCGCAGTATAATCGCACCAAGACTATATTCTCTCCGGTCTTTCTCCAGATCTATTACCCTTTGTCCGTGAACGAAAAGGAGTTCTAGCCCTCCTCCGAGAGACAGGGGCTTACCAACAGTCCCTACTTTTTTGCTGTTCCAGTCTTTAATGGGAACAAATATATCTCCAACGTGTCGCGCAATGTCCCCGTCGGATGTAAACCGCGATAATATACGATCATGTCGTCCATCCTCTATACGAGCAAGAAAGTCAACTTCTGTTATCTCCCCGTTTCTCTTTACAGCTATTGGCGTAATATTACGAAGCGATGATCTGTCAGGGTTCGTTAGTACACGTATTGATTTAGGAATTAATCTTCCGTATTGATCATACCCTGTCTCTATCAGTCCGGCAGATGTCCTAATAGAATTATCCGGTTGTCTCTTGTCATGCACCACAGTTACCCCCATAGCCCCATCACATTCTCTGGGATCCTCTATTTGCTTAATACCTGGAGGCATGTTTGGTGGTATAAAATCATAAGCTCTGCCTTGAGGCGTAAATACGATAAGCTTGCTTGGATCAACTCCTCTATGTTCATAATTTTTCCCCGTAGATACTCTGCCAACGATATGGATTTTTCCGCCAGGAGAAACGATGCGTACACAATTAAATACTCCAAGTTGAACAATGTCTGGTTCTATGCCGCCATTCGTCATCTGATACCTTGAAGCTGGTTCTGGAAAGGCTGTTGAACTGCCCCAACATCGATCAGGTACGCTCGTTGCCATATTTTGAGTATGGCAGATACTATCATATAAATGTCCAGGAGTAAAGCACTATAGGCATATCGCTGTTTACAGTCTGGAATACGCGAAACTCCACAGGGCATAGCGCACTACGTTTTTATTTGCCATAGAGTATGTATCGTGCTATATTCATTTTACTTCTTATGATTGCTATGTTATCCGGACTCGTTGCCGCCCGAAATGAACCGTATATTATTGTTGATGTTCATGGTGTCGGCTATAAAATCCTCGTGAATAATACATTGTTTGCAAACGCCGCTGTTGCCTCTCAGATCAACGTATTTACATATACGCACGTCCGGGAAGATGCGCTGGAGCTTTATGGGTTTTCTGAGCAGGCGGATCTTTCATTATTTGAATATTTGATCAGTGTTTCAGGAATCGGATGTAAAACTGCAATGGGTATTTTCAGCATTGGGAAACGCGCGGAAATTACAAAAGCGATTTTGGAGAATGATGTTAATTTCTTCATCGGTGTCCCCCGATTGGGGAAGAAAAACGCACAGAAAATCATTATTGAATTGAAATCAAAATTAGGAAGCAAAGAAGACTTTACCATAATCGATGAGGATGAAGGGAATGATACTGTCAGGGCAGCCCTGAAACAGTTCGGATATAAGAGCGATGAGATTAGATCGGCATTACAAACACTCTCAGGAAAGGACATAACAGAAAGTGAGAAAGTAAGACTGGCGCTGAAGGAGCTTGGCAGACGATGATAATTTGAAGGTAATTATTATGAACACAACTGATACAGTTATCAAAAATAAAGCTGAAGATGTTGAAGAGGAAGTTTTGATTACTTCCGTTCGGGCAACTGACTGGGGAGAGTTCCTCGGACAGGAGAATATTAAAAAAAGTATTACCATCGCCATTTCTGCTGCAAAGAAACGAAAAGAGGCTTTGGAACATGTGTTGCTCTATGGTCCTCCGGGGCTCGGAAAAACGACCCTGTCACATATTATTGCAAAAGAGATGGGAAGTAATATCCGTGTGACATCGGGTCCGGCGATTGAGCGGGCAGGAGATCTCGCGTCAATTTTAACCAATCTGGAAAAAGGAGATGTATTGTTCATCGACGAAATTCATCGTTTGAACAAGGTTGTCGAAGAAACGTTGTATCCGGCGATGGAAGATTATGCTTTGGATATCGTCGTGGGGAAAGGACCGTCGGCACGGACGCTTCGATTGGATTTACCGCCATTTACTATTGTCGGCGCGACGACACGCGTCGGTTTGCTCTCCGCGCCTTTACGTGACAGATTCGGCGTCATTCATCGGTTAAATTTTTATCAACCGGAAGAGCTTGTACACATTATTAAAAATGCAGCGGTGAAACTAAAAGTAGAAATCGATCCTGAAAGTTTACAGATTTTGGCGGTAAGAAGCCGGGGGACACCAAGGATTGCGTTAAAATTACTTAAGCGGGTCCGCGATTTCAGCCAAGTTCATGGAGACGGGAAGATAACACTTCATTTTACCCGTCAAGCATTATCGATGTTGGAAGTTGACTCATTGGGATTGGACACGATGGACACCCGTTATTTGCGCGCAATTATATCCAAACATAACGGCGGACCGGTAGGACTACAAACAATTGCTTCAACAATATCGGAAGATATCGGAACACTTGAAGATATGGTAGAACCGTATCTCATGCAAATTGGATTTTTGCAACGAACACCTCGGGGGAGAGTTGCGACCAAACATGCGTATGAGCACTTAGGGATTACCTTTCCATCCAAAGAAAATATTGATCAGAAAAGCTTGCTTTAATATCTCATGTTACGCAGTTACTCTGTTTCTGGCTTGCTACATTCATGAAACTGAATGTAG
>CAZAIV010000085.1:0-6778 GCA_964485315.1 uncultured Gammaproteobacteria bacterium | reverse complement strand
GATATAGACTGATGACTGTAATTTTTCATTTTTCATTTTAAACTTTTAACTTTTTTTATGAACGGTTTTTTCAATATCTTTAGCACAGCATTTAAAACCCCTGAAGTCCGTAAGAAGATTCTCTTCACAGCACTTATTTTTCTCGCTTTTCGCATTTTCGCGCATATTCCTGTTGCAGGAGTCGATGTTGCACAGTTAAAAAACCTATTTGCATCAAATCAATTCTTAGGTCTTTTAGATATCTTTTCCGGCGGAACGCTCGCGAATTTCTCGATCATGGCGCTGGGATTAAATCCGTATATCAATTCTTCGATTATCTTTCAATTATTGGGAATGGTATTTCCGAAACTTGAGGAGTTACAGAAAGAGGGAGATAGCGGCAGGCGTAAAATTAATCAATATACCCGCATGCTGACAGTGCCGTTGTCTGCCCTCCAGGCGGTTGGTATGTATGCCTTGCTTCGATCGCAGGGCATTATCATTAATCTGACTCCTCTGAATATTATCGCATTTATTCTCACAATGGTTGCGGGAACTATGTTATTGGTGTGGTTTGGTGAGTTGATTACGGAACGCGGAGTGGGAAACGGAATATCGCTTCTCATCTTTGCGGGTATTGTTGGAAGAATTCCGGTCGCGTTGAGTCAAACAGCATCGACGGCTACGGGACAAATGACGGTGAGCATCATTACATTTATTATTTTAGGCTTAGCAGTTATAGCCTCTATTATCGTCGTAAATGAAGCGACTCGTCAGATAACCGTGTACTATGCCCGCCGGGTAAGAGGAAGCACCGGGTCCAGTAATCAGTCAACACATTTGCCCCTCAGGTTGAATCAGGCAGGCGTTATTCCGATTATTTTCGCTGTTTCTCTGATTCTTTTACCATCAATTGCCGGTAACTATTTGGTCGTGTCAAAAAATCAGTTTCTTGCCAACATAGGGCAATTTTTTGTACAATGGTTTGACCCGAATGGAATTACATATAATCTTATTTACTTTCTTTTAGTCGTCGCGTTTACGTATTTCTATACTGCCATTGTTTTTAATCCGAAAAAGATAGCGGAAGACATGCAGAAATACGGAGGATTTATTCCGGGTGTTCGACCGGGGACGCCGACGGTAAAGTATTTGAATTATATCCTGACCCGTATTACACTTGTGGGTGCTATTTTTTTGGGAATCATAGCAATTTTTCCGACAATTGCGAGGGAGATAACGGGTATTCAGACACTTTTACTTGGAGGAACCGGTATCTTAATTGTGGTTTCGGTCGTATTGGATACATTTAAAGCAATTGAAGCAAATTTAGTTATGCGGAATTATGATGGATACTTATAATAATAACTCAAAAATAAAATGTCAAAACTCAAAACTATATCTAAAATTTGAGATCTAAAATATAGTTTTAAGATTTGAGATTTTTTATAGTATGAAATTAATATTAATAGGTATACAAGGCGCAGGGAAATCAACGCAAGGGAATCTTCTGTCGAAGAAAATGGGAGTACCCTATCTTTCAACCGGGCATATCTTTCGTGAGATGGCGAAGGAACATACTCCTTTGGGAAGATATATTAAGGAAACGATGAATGCTGGTTACTTAATTCCCGATGATAAGACGATGAAGATAGTGAACGAATATCTTCATCGGCCTGAGTACGTAAAGGGGTATATTATGGATGGGTTTCCCCGCACTACTGAACAAGCGAAAAAGTTTGAAAACGGGATTGCAAAAGCAATTTACTTGCAAGTATCTGATAAAGAAGCGTTGTGGCGATTAGCAGGTCGTTCGGAAGATTCGGATCGGGAGGATGATACGTTGAAAGCGATTTTGAAACGCATTGAGATCTATCACCGATTTACCGATCCGGTGATAGAGCATTACCGCAAAAAACATAAATTAGTTACGATTGACGGTGAACAGACAATCGAAGCAATTCACAAAGAAATATTGGAAAAGTTGGGAATAGCATAATAGAATTATGAATTGAGATTGAGAATTGAGCGCCTGCATGAGAAAATCCGACAATGACAGACCACACATCTACCCATACTATCTATATTTTCATAGGTCCTGAAGGTGCGGGGAAATCAACACAAGCGCAGATGTTATCACAGGCATTAAGCTTGCCACTTATCTCAACCGGCGACATGCTTCGTTATTTCGCGAAGGAAGACAAGGGTTATTTGGGTGATGCAGCTCGTAGGATGTTTGCTGAAAATGGTTATTTGAATGCCGAATTGATGCTTGAAATGATGAGTAAAAAATTACGTGAGGACAAATACCGGCAGGGTGTGGTTCTTGACGGAAGTTTACGAACTTATGATGAAACAGTTCATTTTGACGAGATATTTGAACAATCACATTTGCATCTTCATATCACTGTTTTTTATATTACGATTTCAGAAGTTGAGAGCATAAAACGATTAGCGTATGGACGAAAACGTCCGGATGATATAATACACAGTGTCAAGACGAGATTATCTCATTTCAATGAAAGACTGGAAGAACGACTGGCAATTATTGAGAAGAGATATCAACTGATTGAAATTAACGGTATGCAGAGTAAAGAAAACGTGCATGCAGAGATCATGAGGATTTTAGACACATGAACAATAACGAAAAAGTAATTATCGCGTTTGTTGGTATGCCGGGAGCGGGAAAAAGTGAAGCAGTGCTCTATTTAAAAAGTAAAGGAATTCCGTTTGTTCGATTTGGCGATGTGACAGATGAAGGAATGCAAGAGCGAGGACTCCCCCCAACACAGGAAAGCGAGCGGGTTGTCAGGGAAAGTATTCGAAAAGAGTTCGGGATGGCTGCTTATGCGATGAAATCAGAACCGAAGATAGAAAAATTATTAGAAACGAATAGCGTTGTGGCGTTGGATGGATTGTATTCGTGGGAAGAGTATCTATTTCTCATTGCTAAATTCCCAAATCTTAAGCTGATCCATATCTATGCGGAAAGAAAGGTGCGATACAAGCGGTTAATAACTCGGGAGGTTCGTCCGCTCACGCTCGAACAAGCGAAAAATCGGGATGTTGCCGAAATAGAAAAACTTAATAAAGGAGGACCGATAGCAATCGCCGATTATATTATCGTGAACGAAGGTGACAGGCAATTATTTCTCAGCAGGGTTGACAAGTTATTTCACCGGTTAGAGGTGCATATATGATTGCTATTAAAACGCCCGGACAAATTGCAGTGATGCAGCATGGCGGGAAAATTCTGTCTGATGTGATGCGGGAGGTCTGTCGCGCAGCGAAGACCGGGGTTTCTGAGATAGAACTTGATGCGATGAGCGAACGTTTGATCAGAGAAAAAGGCGGAGAGAGCGGATTTATGAAAGTCCCCGGATATCATCATACGATTTGCGCATGTACGAATGATGTCGTTGTCCATGGGATCCCGAGGGACTATAGATTGCAAGCAGGAGATATTCTCGATATTGATATGGGAGTGTTTTATAAAGGGTTTCATACGGATATGTGCCAGACCATAAAAGTGAAAAGTTCCACCGTCGCTAAAGCTAAGGTGGATAAAGAAAAGGTAAAAGTGAAAAGTCAGGACGACGAAGAGATTGATGTCTTTTTGGAAACAGGGAAAAAAGCTTTGCAGGAAGCCATTGCCGCTGCAATTGGGGGGAATAGAATCGGGCATATTTCTCAGACAATCCAGAGGATTGTTGAAAAAGAAGGCGGATATTCGGTTGTCAGAAGTCTCATCGGGCATGGTGTGGGAAGAAAATTGCATGAGGCGCCTGAAGTACCGGGGTATGTAGATAAACCGATTGAAAAAACACCGCTGCTCAAGCCCGGCATGACAATCGCAATTGAGGTTATCTATAATATGGGAAAGCCAGACGTCGTCTACTCAGGCGCGGATGACTGGACAATTGTCACAAAAGATGGGTCGTTATCTGCGGTTTTCGAGCGGTCAGTGGCCATAACAGATAAAGCGCCGTTGCTTCTGACCCCCTAGCCTTGCGCTTGCGGTGTAAGTTTGCTATAATAATTTGCAGTTTTTATGGCACATCTTGGGTCAATTCAAAAAGAAGGGGTAGTTAAAGAATCTTTGCCCAATACATTATTTCGGGTAGAATTGGAAGACGGGTCGCTTATTCTTTGTCATTTATCTGGTAAATTACGCATGAATTTTATTAAAATCTTGCCCGGTGATAAAGTAACTGTTGAAATGACACCTTATGATTTAGGAAAAGGACGGATTATTATACGTCATCGGGAAGGCGGATCGCAACGACCTTTCATCAGGAGAAAATGAATATGAAAGTACAAGCAAGTGTGAAAAAAAGATGTATGAAATGCAGAATTATTCGGCGAAAAGGTATCGTCCGCGTCATTTGCGCGACGCCGAAACATAAACAACGACAAGGATAACAAAGTTGAAAGTTTTTATATGAGATTTTTAGGAAATAATATACCGGATGAAAAAAGGATTGATATCGCGCTTACCTATTTGTATGGTGTGGGGCGGGGAAATGTCTCTTCAATTTTGAAAGAAGCCAAAATTGACGCCGGTATCCGAACGAAGAATTTATCTGAAGACGATGTGAAACGAATTACAAAAGCGCTGGAAGGGTATAAGCTTGAAGGGGATTTGCGGACTGAAGTAAATAGTAATATTCGTTTGTTGAAAGACACGGGCGCATATCGGGGTGTTCGGCATGCCCGTAATTTGCCTGTACGCGGACAACGGACACGGTCGAATGCCAGAACGAAGAGAGGAAAACGTATGACAATCGGCGCAATTAAGAAAGAATTGGCAGCAAAGACAGAAACAGCGGCGAAAGCCACAAAATAATCTATGGCAACGAAAAAAACAACAAAATTAGGAATTGCAAAAAAACATACGACACAAAATGTGTCTGAACACGGAAGAGTGTATGTGACTGCGACGTTTAATAACACGCTGATCACTATTACCGATGACAAGGGAGATACTGTCTCATGGAGCACAAGTGGCGCAGCGGGATTTAAAGGGACACGGAAATCTACTCCATTCGCCGCAACAAGCGCGGTTGATGCCGCAGTACGGAAAGCAGTCGCGAGGGGGATGAAATCAGTGGATGTGTTTATTAAAGGACCGGGCAGCGGACGTGATTCATCACTTCGCGCTGTAAAAGCAGCAGGACTTTCTATAGCCAGTATTGCAGATATTACACCGATGCCGCACAATGGGCCCCGAAAGCCAGTAAGGAGACGAGTCTAATGGCACGATACACAGGACCAAAACATCGATTGGCAAGAAAAGAAGGCGTGAATGTCTTAGATAAGCAATCGAAGAGTTTACTTCGTCGATTAAGTGTCCCTGTCGGTGTTCATGGAAAGAAGCGGAAAAAGAAACTGTCTGAATATGGACAACAATTACGAGAGAAACAAATTGCGAAAGCAATTTACGGCATTTTGGAAAGACAGTTCAAACGAATGGTAAATAATGTCGCGAACAAACCAGGCGATACCGGAGAGTTGCTTTTATCTCTTCTAGAGACGAGACTGGATAATGTTGTTTATAGACTTGGTTTTGCCAGAAGCCGTTTTATGGCGAGACAATTAGTAGCGCATGGACATATTCTCGTCAATGACAAAAAAATCACCATTCCCTCATATCAGGTGCAGGTGAATGATACGGTGACGATTTCATCGAAATTGGTGAAAAATCCGAATATGCTTTCTCTTCTTAATGAAATACCGAATATGCTTCCCTTTCTTGAGAGAAAAGCTGTTGTCGGCAAACTGACGCGTATGCCAAAAGGAGCGGATATCGAGACACCGTTTAGCACACAGCAGATCATTGAATATTATTCGAGATAATGGTACAATACTCTTTATGGATGAATTGCAATTTACAGTAAAAGAAATAACTGCAACACAAGATTTCGGTGAATTTGTGATAGAACCGTTACAACCAGGGTATGGTCATACGCTTGGGAACGCATTACGGCGCGTCCTGTATGTCTCAATTCCCGGAGCTGCTGTTAGTTCTGTGAAGATTGGAGGAGTAAAACATCGTTTTTCGACAATTAATGGATTAAAAGAGAATGTGGTTGATTTACTCCTGAATATAAAACAATTGAATCTTCGACTTCTTGACTCGAAGGAAAGTGCGACAATCAGGCTTTCGGTGAAAGGACCGAAAGAAGTGACAGGCGCCGACCTGACTGCAAGTGACGGTGTAGAGGTTGTCAATAAAGATCAGTATCTCGGTTCTCTCTCCAATGAAAAAGCGAAATTGGATATCGAGTTGACAGTAGAACGAGGAACAGGATTTTCTCCTGCGGACGAAAGAAAAACTTCTGCTCTTGGTGTTATTCCGACGGATGCGATATTTTCACCGGTAAAACGTGTGACATACAGTGTTGAATCGACACGCGTTGGACGGCAAACGAATCTGGACAAATTGATTCTAAAGATTTGGACAAACGGAAGCGTTACACCGAGAGAAGCGTTGGATATTTCGGCGAAAGATCTGGCGAGATTATTTGCTACAGTCTATGAGCCGGTTGTCATGGGAAATACTGAATCACAGGTAGCTGCAAGTGGTATCCCGCAGGAAATTCTTCGGATGACGATTGATGAGTTGGATTTGCCGACCAGAATATGCAATAGTCTTCGAAACGGTGGTATTGAGACGGTTGAACAATTACTCCAGACTCCCCGCAAAGAGCTTATTTCTATGCGAAACATGGGGGGAAAATCAATCGCGGTTGTTGAAGAAAAATTACAACAAAAAGGTATTAGTTTAACAATATAATCT
>CAZAIV010000084.1:0-9894 GCA_964485315.1 uncultured Gammaproteobacteria bacterium | reverse complement strand
CTTCACAGAAATGACACTTCGGGAAAAAAGTTCTCTTTTTTGGATGGCCCGATTACCGCAAATAATCCTATGGGTGTTCATCATGCGTGGGGGAGGACATACAAAGATCTTTGGCAGCGGTTTTATGCGATGCGGGGATATAAACAGCGTTTTCAAAACGGTTTTGATTGCCAGGGATTATGGGTAGAAGTCGAAGTTGAGAGAGAACTAGGCACAAGAAACAAAAAGGATATTGAAAATATTGTTTCCGGAGATCCGAAGGCAAGTATTGCCAAATTTGTTGAACTCTGTAAAGAGCGAGTGCTTAAATTCAGCAGGATTCAGACAGAACAGAGTAAGAGATTAGGGTATTTCATGGATTGGGATCATTCATATTTCACCATGTCTGATGAAAATAACTACATGATTTGGCATTTCCTTAAACAATGTTATGAGAAAGGCTGGATCTATAAAGGACTTGACAGCGTACCGTGGTGTCCGCGATGTGAAACAGCAATTTCCCAGCACGAAATGCTGACTGAGGATTATAAAGAGCTGACGCATGAAACTGTTTTCGTCAAATTGCCGATTACCACAAAAGGCTGGGAGAATACAAGTTTACTTATCTGGACAACTACTCCGTGGACTGTTCCGGCAAACGTCGCAGTCGGAGTCAACACCAAATTTATATATGCGGTTTGGGAAAATGAGAAAACAAGACAGCGGTTGATTTTTATCAGAAAAGATGAAATCGGGAATATTCCTCTCCGCCATCATAAAAATAAAGAATTACCGATCGAAGAGTATTTATTTCATGGATTAGATAAGGAAAAAGAAGGAACATACACATTGGTGAAAGAAGTTTCAGGGAAGGAATTGATTGGACTTGCATACACTGCGCCGTTTGATCATTTACCTTTGGTTCAGAATGCCAAAAAGGAGAAGCCTGAGAAATTTCATCGGGTTGTTGACGGCTCAGATATAGTTATGTCAACTGAAGGAACAGGATTATTGCATGTCGCCACAGGCGCAGGAAAAGAAGATTTTGATTTGGGAAAAAAAGAAGGATTGCCGATTATATCTCCGATTGACGATACGGCCACGTATGTTCAGGGAATGGATGCCTTCAGCGGGAAAAACGCGAAGAAGCATCCGGAACTCATTATTGATTATTTGCGCCTCACAGACAACGGCAAATATTTATTGAAATCTTTACATTATACGCACAGATATCCTGCATGCTGGAGATGTAAAAGCGAACTGGTTTGGAAAGTAACGAACGAGTGGTATATAAGTATGGACAGGACTGAAAACATAAAACATAAAACACAAAATATAAAACAAATAGGTGAGACGCTGCGGGAACAGATGGCAGAGACGGCGAAAATGATTGATTGGCACCCTTCGTTTGGGCTGGAAAGAGAACTGGATTGGCTGGAACATATGCATGACTGGTTAATAAGTAAGAAAAACAGATATTGGGGTCTGGCTCTGCCGATATATGAATGTTTCAAATGCGGAAACTTTGAAGTTATCGGGAGTAAAGAAGAATTGAAATCCCGCGCAGTTTCGGGTTGGGAGTTATTTGACGGGCATACTCCGCACAAACCGTATATCGATGAAGTAAAAATCAAATGCAACAAATGCGGAGAAATTGTCTCCCGCACGAAAGATGTCGGGAATGTCTGGCTTGACGCGGGTATTGTTCCTTTTTCGACATATATTGATCCTGACACGAAACAATTAAGCTACACAACCGATAAAAAGTACTGGGAAGAATGGTTTCCTGCAGATATGATTACTGAATCTTTCCCCGGTCAATTTAAAAACTGGTTTTATTCTATGATTGCGATGTCAACGGTTCTTGAGAAAAGAAATCCGTTTAAGACTGTCTTGGGATTTGCCACGATGGTTGATGAGAAAGGGCAGCCGTTTCATAAATCCGCGGGAAACTCAATAGAATTCGTCGAAGGCGCGGACAAAGCAGGAGCTGATGTTATCCGATGGGTTGTCGCAAGCGCTAATCCTGAGCAAAATATGTTATTCGGACTTAACGTAGCAAACGAAACTCGGAGAAGTTTCCATTTGATGCTTTGGAATATTTATAATTTCTTCGTAACGTATGCAAATATTGATAACGTTGACAGTGAAAAGTGTAAAAAACAAAACATAACGAAAACGAAACTTGATCTGTGGATTGAAAGCAGATTACATGATACGATTGCAGTCGTAACAGACGCGCTGGAAAAATATCATCCGCAAAAAGCAACGGCAGCGATTGAAAGTTTCGTGAATGATATGTCTCTCTGGTATATCAGAAGAAGTCGAAGCCGTGTCGGTATAACCGCGGATGATCTGGATAGTAAAAATGCATTTTACATAACGACATACGCAGTTCTTGAAACACTCAGCCGGTTGCTTGCGCCGTTTACACCGTTTTTGTCAGAAGAAATGTACTGTAATTTGACCTATGAAACATCTGTCCATTTGAGCGATTGGCCATCTGCGAAGAGTGACTTAATTAATGTTGATCTTGAACAGGAAATGAGTATGGCCAGAGATTTGGCTTCGGTTCTTTTGATGCGAAGGAAAGAGGCGAATGTAAAAGTTCGAATTCCGTTAAAAAGCTTATCGTATTGTGGACCTTCGGAATTAGACAATGAAATTGTGAAGATCGTAATGGACGAAGTCAATGTGCAAAGATTAGTATATACAGGAAAAGCGGATAGCATCGTTTCGGAAGGAGAGATGAGTGAATTAACAAACCCTTCAAATCAGGATGAAGCGATGGGACAGGCAAGGGAAATCATCCGATCAATTCAGGAAGAAAGAAAAAAGCTCAGAACGAAATTGGATGAGCGGGTAAACGTTTCACTGCCGGTATGGCCGAAAGAACATGAGGAGTATATTAAAAGAGAAGCGCTTATCAACCGGTTATCAAAAGGGATTGCGCTACATGTCAGTACAGTATGAGAAAACACCTGCTTACGATCGACTGGTGGCTGATTGGCCCGGTAATTGTTCTTCTTATTTTCAGTTTGACCGTACTCTTTTCTCTCAATTCGGATCTTTTCAAATCACAAGTATTTTCTTTCGTTATTGCCGCTATTTTCTTTGGAATATTCGCAAATATTCGATATGAGGTATTTAAACCATTCTCTATTATTATATATGTCAGTTCTTTAATCGCGTTTGGTCTCGTGCTTCTGCTCGGTTTTGAAAGTCATGGAGCTGTTCGATGGTTGCAGGTTTTCGGAGGAACAATACAATTTTCAGAAGTATATAAACCTTTGCTCGCCCTATCGCTTGCGGGTTTTTTATCTGATAAAGAAAATACGAAGGCCAGAAATTTATTTATTGTTCTATTCCTTCTCGCGCCGATTATTATTGCTATTTATCTTCAACCGGATTTAGGAAATGCGCTTATTTATTTTTTTACTGTACTTTTTGTGCTTGTCGTGTTTGGTTTCCGTTTTCGCTGGTTTGCTCTCTGTGTTTCCGCGGCGTTTCTGTCACTGCCTATCCTTTGGACGAAATTGCATAACTATCAGCGTCAGCGTATTTTGACATTTTTACATCCGTCACATGATCAAAGCGGCGCTTCCTATAACGCCATACAAGCGCTTATTGCCGTTGGATCAGGGCTTTTTTTCGGGAGAGGCTTAAGTGAAGGAACGCAGTCAGGACTTCGTTTTTTGCCGGAGCGGCACACTGATTTTATTTTTGCCTCTCTCACGGAAGAATTAGGATTTGTCGGGGGATTCCTTGTCTTATGTGCGTTTGCGGTATTGTTATACCGTATCTATATTATTTTCCGTCTGTCTGAAGATCCTTATGCGAAAGTTTTTTCCGCATCTGCTTTCATGCTTTTGCTTATTCATGTATTTCTGAATATCGGCATGAATATCGGACTTATTCCGATTGTCGGCGTCACGCTGCCGTTTGTTTCTTTCGGAGGAAGCTCTCTTCTGGCAAATGCAATTTTGCTTGGTATATTAGCTTCAATCAGCAGCAGGCTTACGCAAAGAAACGTGCTGGAAATTAAGTAAGGAATTTGGTATACTAGTGTCTATATGAAATTTGCGGTTATTCGTACGGGCGGAAAGCAATATAAAGTTACAGAAGGCGAAATTATAACGGTCGAGCGTTTGCCTTTGGAGGAAAAAGGGAATTTCGTTTGTCAGGATGTTCTTTTATATACTGATGATAAAGATGTTCGGATTGGGGCGCCTCTTGTTACGAAAGTGACTGTCAAAGGCACTGTTTTGACTCATGTCAAAGGAACGAAAATAAGAGTCGGGAAATATAAGGCGAAAGTGCGTTATCGAAAAGTACGCGGTCACAGACAGAGTTTATCGAAGCTGCAAATAACAAATATATCTGCCAGTTAATAATACTATTGACATCTGTGAAACGTTTGTCTACAATGATCTAACTTTTCACAAAATTTTGAGATTTAAATTTTAAGATTTGAAATTCTAACATATGGCACATACAAAAGCACAAGGATCAGTTAGGGGAAACAGAGATTCAATTGCAAAGCGTTTAGGTGTCAAGTTATATGGCGGCGCGAAAGCAAAGCCTGGAAATATTATTGTCCGCCAAAAAGGAACCAAGTTTTTTGCGGGGAATGGTGTCGCGGTGGGAAAAGATTATACATTATTTGCGGTTCGCGAAGGAACCGTGAACTTTAAACAGAGAAAAGGAAAACAAATTATCGAGGTATTGCATGGATAATACAGATAAATTAATTGAAATAGAGATTGATCAGTTGCAGTCAAACCCCTTACAACCTCGCGGAGTAATCACGCAGGAATCGTTGAGTGACCTGGTGGAATCCGTACGGGAACAGGGAATTCTCGAACCCATTGTTGTCGCGCAAACGCCCGCTGGGTATCAAATCATCGCAGGAGAACGCCGTTGGAGAGCGGCAAAATTGGCAGGGATGACAACTGTTCCTGTTGTAGTGAAAATAACGACGCCGCAAGGTATGCTTGAAATGGCAATCGTTGAAAATGTTCAGCGTGAAGATTTGAATCCGATTGAACGGGCATTGGCATACAAGCGGCTGATCGATGAATTTGGTCTCGGAACCAATGAGGTTGCCAAAAGAGTGGGGAAAAGCGCTCCGGCTGTTTCAAATACGATACGATTATTATCTTTGCCCGATGCGATTAAAGACGCGCTTGTCGCGGGTGTCATCACCGAAGGGCATGTCCGTCCGCTTATTTCTCTCGGCGACTCGAAACTTATGCTTGAAGTATTTAAGAAAATACTTCGTGAAAACGCTACTGTCCGACAAACGGAAGAGATTGCCAGAAAAATTAAAGGTGAGATTCAGCAGCAGGAGCCGAGAGAAGCGAAGAACAAATTGTGGATTCCGGAACAGGACGCGATGGCAAAAGAAATTCAGGAGCACTTTGAAAACAGTAGGGTGAGAATTGAGCAATCGAGTAAATTGGCTCGAATTCTTATTGAAGTAAAAGGTGATGTGGACATGACAAGCGGGAAGATCAAACAAATTTACGATATCCTCATGCATGGCGCCGTATAAACCTGTTAAGCCGTCGATACTGAAATAGGGAGAGAAAGAGTAAGATAAACGTTACGCAACTCAAAAATTCGGAGAAGATCCTGACAGGGGAAGCTGAAAATACAACATCGAGCTTATATAATCCCTTCGGAAGAGTAAATGTTATCACCCCTGGATATTTGGAATTTTGATAATTGATAGGAAGAACTTTATTATTCGCAAATACCGTCCAGTCCGGGAAGTATAGTGTATTTTCTCTAAAATATGACGGTTGTAAAACATCAATCACATATTCATGCTTCGTTGTCGTTCTTTTAAGCTCTTTCAACTCTGCGCTTCCTGTTATTATTTCCAGATGTCGGGACGGCACGCTCGCTTCCCATGGATTGCTGACGTTTGTCCATATCGGAGCTGCAGGCTGTAATCCCTCTCCATGTACCGTACTTAATGGAAGTTCATTTCTGAGCACAGCGTCATTTATCTGGGGAATAGTTCTTCTGTTTCCCCAGTTGAGAATCGTTTGTAAAACAGCAAATGCGCAGAGGAGATAGATCACCCATTTATTGTTTATTTTTGTTATGACTATCGCTGCAAGAGCTGATATAAAGAGAGAAACAAATAGTAATAATCGATAAGTGAATTGAAAATTTCTCAAGATTGCTATATTTCTCCAGATGAAATTTGAATAGGGAAGCATGAGAAAACACAGAATAAGGATCAGAGAGAGATAGATGACCGCTTTTCTTTTTTGCGTTGTATCGTACGAACGTTTGATAAGAAACCATAAAGCGAGAAGAATGACAAACACTTGCGTATAGCCGATGAGAAACGATAATTGTCCGTTTGGTCCCTGGAAAAGGAATCCGTATCTCCATGGAGAAAACAGGAGTTCGCTAAATTGTACGAAACTCACTGCTTGGGAGTATGCTGCTTCGTGGGTATATTGAGTTTCTGCAAGAACGGGAAACCAATAGAAAAATGAGAGTAATAAACCGAAAAAAAACGCGAGAAAACAAAAAAGTAATCGATAATTATATTTCCTTTTCTTCTCATACCAGAGAAACAAGGCATATAAGCCCGTAATCGGAATCGCGATAAGAGATATTGCCTGATTACAGAGAAGAAGGAAAAATATTCCAAGTGTGATAATATAAAACCATTTGATCAATCCATATTTCATCCACTTCGTTATACTTAGAAAAAGAAAAGGAAGAAGCGCGAACGATACAATCTCTCCTATACTTATCCGGAAATGAATATCTACCAGATGATACGGTGCGAAAAGATAGAAAATTGCTGCGAGAAAAGCCGGTGTCTTTCCCGATTCTTCTTTTATCCAATAATACATAGCGATTCCCGATCCGATATAAGACGTCGCAAGAAGAAGTTTGAGACTTGCAATAAAAGAAAAATGAAAAAAATGAAACAATGAAATAATATAATACGGCAGAGGATAGGTAAAAATGAAAAGAGGATAGCCATAAGTCGCATTGAGCTGTCCCGCCCACTGCGGGAAGATAATCCCTTCACGTAAAGATTGGTAAAAAGCCATTGATTTATAAATATTAATAGAGAAATCTCCGCTCTCATAAGTTCCTGCCCGAAGCAGGCTGATCAACGGAAGCAATGAAATGATGAGAAGGAGAAAAAGCAGGTTAATTTTTCTTTTTGGATACATATATCGATAGATATATATTCCGGCGCAAAGGACAAGACAGGCAATACTATTGATGAGCGCCATTTTAGTAGATACTACTTTGTGAACGGATTTATGACAACATGCATGTCAGTTGTAGGCCAATACACGAAGAAAGATTTCCCGATAATACTGTCTGCGTGAATCGGACCAAATGCCCGCGAATCAGAACTCTCGGGTCGATTGTCTCCCATAACGAAATAGTCTCCTTGTGGCACAGTAAACGGTTGATCTTCCCCCAAATACGCGCCCGCGTATGTCCGAATGCTGCTGGCCAGATATACGCTTTCATCAAGTTTTTTTCCATTGATATAAACATAGCCGTTATGAAGAAAAATTTTTTCACCCGGAAGTCCGATAATGCGTTTAATAAAATCTTTTGTATTATCTACCGGAGCGATGAAAACGATGACATCTCCTCTTTTCAGCGGACTTAACCGAAGCGTGATAAGATTTGTCAGGATATATTCTCCGTTTTTGAACGTTGGAAACATGGAAATTCCGTTTACTTGAAAAGGTCTGAAAAAGAAGATGTAGACAATGAGAAATATTGAGGCCGCAAGGAGAAGTGTTTGCAGACTGTCTGCCAAAAAAGCCCACACTTTTTTTAAAATTTCCATTTCTCTATTATTCTTGATTTAGCTTGATTTGTCAATTGGATAAGATTTTGTTAAGATGAAGCAGCGGATCTGTAGCTCAGCTGGTTAGAGCGTTGCATTCACATTGCAAAGGTCAGAGGTTCGATCCCTCTCAGGTCCACCCGATCTTTATTATAATGATGATTTGAGGGAAGAAAAATCCTGATTGAGAATTGAAAAAGCGTCATTTTGTATAGCTCCTTTATCGTGACCTTTTTGTAAAGTTTGTAAAGCAATGGTTAATAGCGCTTTTGCTGCGTTTTTTGATTTCAATCTCGTGTCAAGATTTGCTGCGTTCACCAGCGCATGAAGTGTTTTTTCATAAGCAATAGTCATTGATTTCATAGAATACAACGTTGAAATATCAGCAAGCGTTGTAGAAAATGTAATCGTGTGTCCGACGATCGACGGGGCATTATGTACATACTGTATGCTGTATGTCTGCGGATCTTGATGACCGATGACTCCTTTCAGCGTTTTTAATTGTGATGTGCCGTCAGTTTGCAGCATCGAAATATTGAATGTATATGTTTGCAAATTCGGGGAGGTAAGAGTGATGGTATATGAACCGTTTACCGGTTGGGGAAGTAAAAGCCGATTAACTCCGGTACCCAATGTCGACGTATCTGTGGGACTTCCGATTGGACTTTCTTTGCCGTAAACTGCGTTTGGAATTTCACTAAACATTTGCGAACCGTTATTGCCTTCTCTCTTACCGTTAGTATCTGTTATAAATATATTGATTTTTGGATTGACAACCATAGTAATATAGCTTAAATCCGTGTTTGAAGGAATCAACCTTACCACTTCATCTGTATTATTGTTAAATGATGAAAGACTGGAATAATTCCAGAATGGGTCGTTAATTGCGTAAGAATTAGTGATTTTACCCGTCACGACGACAAAATGGCTGGATGTCATAGCATTATGAGTCTGCACAATGTCAGGGATCTGTTGCGCATAATCAGATGTGAAAATATTTGAGAAATTACTTGGATTGTTTATAACCTGCGCCATAACATCTTTTGGACTATTTCCTGCAAGTCGGGAGTCATGAGCAAGTGTGCCTATGCTTGTCCAATCAAGGTATGAATAGCTGCCGGATGAATCGTTTCCGGTAAGATAACCGTTATTTGTATTAAGCCAAGTGTTGAGTGAGCCGGGGTCAAGAGAAGTGCCGTTTGGAAGTTTATCAATGCCATAAGAATTGAGAACCATAGCGGTTGATGTGACGGCGCATCCCCAGTTGCTGAATGTATATGGAGAAAATCCTAACGATTGCGCGTGATCATATTCTGTAGATCCCCAAGGGTCTGCTTGCTGATTAAAATAGGGGACATTTAAATTATTTGTTGACCATTTTGGATAATATGCAATTAAGCCTGACTCATTCCCTGAAAGCGGGATGTCGTAACTATTAAGTATCTCTGAAGAAGTTCTTGCTACATTCCATATTCTTACTTCTGCAATTTTTCCATCAACGGTATAGGCATTTCCATCCTCCCGCCTTCCAATTTCTAGCTCAGCGTTATTTCCACTTTGAGGGATAAACTCTGTACTATGACTCATGCTATCGTAAACTCCGTTTATGTAAAAATCTGCATCCTGAGTCGATGAATGCCAAACGGCTGCAATATATGTCCAAGTATTTTCTGGAAGTGATGCGTTGCTGGAATTTAGATTACCGATACCCCTGACTTGTAGGGCTATCTTATGAATATCTGCAGCTGAAAGACCGAATTGTCTATTTGCGGATCCATCATCTTTTGTAACAATCCAAGAACCTCCAGATGGATAATTATTCAATTTTATCCATGCTTCAATAGTGAAATCTCCATTAGTTGTTATATCTTTTTTAGAAGGATCAAAAAAATATTGGTTTTGGCTTTGGTTTAGTACTAAGGCTTCTTGACTTCCAGCAAATGGAAGGTCATTGGTTTCAGTTGTTGCTCCATTTGCAAAATCTGCAAATATATTTTTAACAGGAAAAAACGTAAATAGAAAAAGAAGTGACAAAGATAAAATCAGTATTTTTTTCATAAAAGGAC
>CAZAIV010000083.1:0-2220 GCA_964485315.1 uncultured Gammaproteobacteria bacterium | reverse complement strand
ATCCAGTCCTTTTCTGAATAACCAAGTTTTTTTAATAATGGTTCCAGGAGGATACGCTCAACATCACCTTAGCAAAACATATTTCCCTATAAATTTCTTCATCTTTTCGTCCACCTCCAAAATTGATGTCTTCATAGACAAACCCATCATCCACAATAGAGGTAAACATATTCTCAGCATTATCTAAAGAGGATACGGTACGATTTGATACATACAGTCCTATTAATTGACGATATGTAATTGATTTTCCATCATCCTGGGTTTCTTCCTCTTTATTTTCAAAAAAATCTTTAACTTCTGGGTTTGTATTCTTCCAATGGTCGTCAATGTCAGCTTCAATGGCTTTACGACCTTCAGGTGAATTGTTGTATAAGCTCCATATATATCCTAAATTCCCGAACTATTGTAACGAGGCAGGCGGATTAAACCCCAATTTTGAGTAAAGATCCATCTGCCGCTTCGTTGTTTCACCGAGTTGAAAATAATGCCCTGGCACGGCAAAACATTCAATAGTGTCGAGTTCGTCAAGAATTTCTTGAAGAGTATGGTCTTTGAAAAGGTTGTTTTCGTGCATTTTCCTGGTGATAAAGGATAAGAAGATGAGGGAAATAAATTGAACGAAAAGCTTTCCATCCAGACTTTGTTCTGATGAGACGGCCAATCGGCGGAGATTCAGCCGTTCTTTCAGGTTGTCGAAAGCTTTCTCCACCAAGTCCTTGTTTCTGTAGACAGCAAGCGCTGTAGCAGCGTCTTTTATATCGTTGCTCAAAAGGCAGAAATAGCCGTAATTGCGTTTCGCTTCAGATAATGCCTCTTCTTTTGCGATCACCTTCGTGCCTCGAACCGGTGTGTTTTTCACATCAAAATATTTTGCATACTGTGTCTCGTGATCAGGACGGCGCTGTCCGTTTTCCAATTCTTCCTGCAACATAACGAGCCAGCCATTGAAGGCTTTTTCGTCCTCCAAAGCTCTTTCCGGGGAATAATAGAGGTGAAGATACATTCGACGATCAGCCTTTATTGTGTCTCCCTTGTATGGCCGATCCTGAGTGTAGTCCCATGTAACCGGAAGAGAATGCATATAGAGTTGATATGTCTGATTGTAGGAGGTCCAGGTGCGCATCTTCTCACGGACGGTATTCAAGTGTGTCATTACAAGTTTCAGTGAGAGTTTTGCAGCAATCAGGAATTTCATATGATTTTTGTACAGATCGTTGATATTGGCCGCACTGAAAAAACCTCGATCCAGAACAACCTTGATCTTTTCATAACCCAGCGTATTCATGTCGACCAGAAGTTTATGCAGGGTTTTCACATCAGGAATGTTTCCTGAAAGCTTCCGGTAATAAAATGGAAGACGAGATTGCTGCCCGAAAAGTAAGGTCAGATTGATTTGGGCCAAGTGTTCGTGATCCTTGTTCTTGCCGTAGCGAACTTGCTTGAGGCTTTTTGAATAACTGGAGACGGACGTACTGTCATAGGCCAGGTATTCACTATCCACACGGCGTTTTCCTTGAAGAAGGAAGAACCGCTGTCTGGCATCCTCAGAGATGGAAGCAAAAAGTTCGCTGCTTCTTTGAGAGGAGATAACGTCACCGTGCGGGTGATGATGAAGGGCTGCCCACCGGGGGAAGCGGCTCAAGGAGTTCCGGTCCTCAAGAATCAGGAAATAGGCAATGGATAGAATCTGAAGGTAGTTGTCGGGAAAGCATTTCTTCAGATCGTCTATCACTCCGGTATCTGCCCCGATCTGATCAAAAAGGTATGTGGCTCCGTAAAAACAGCGGGATGCTGGCTTGGCAGACACGGAGCCTTGCTTTGATTTTTCTACAACTACGAGTGAGTTCTTCTTTCTTGTTGGAATTATCTTATTTGTTTTAGGATCAACTCTCCCAATGCATACACGTTTTGCTCGAGACTGTTGCTTTTCCTTATCCCAATGCGAAATAGATTTGTAAGCATAAACAACACCGGATTTTATATTGGTCTGATACACGATTGATGCCATTTATAATATCTCCTTTCATCGTTACAATATCGTATATTGTAACGATGAAAAATGCAAGAGAAATCGTATTATTTCTTAGAATTTTAGAGTATTATGAAATTTTCATCGTTATAATTTTCGGGAATTCAGGTGGTAGGCAAGACGGGCGTTAATCAGCTCGGGTGGCGTCACGGTTGCGCAGCCAATGATAAACTGGCTGCGCAACCGTGACG
>CAZAIV010000082.1:0-6068 GCA_964485315.1 uncultured Gammaproteobacteria bacterium | reverse complement strand
ACCAATTGGCAGAAATCGGGTGAACGGGGAGCTCCATTTGCGGGTACAAAGATTCCCAACTCAGAGTTCAGGAATAGGAAAAACAAAACGGCCAGAATAGTCCCGGCGATTGTTCTCGTCCTCACTTGTCAAACGATTACTTTCATTTCAAAAAGTATAGGAATAAATAGCCATAAAAACTACTCTACGTCAACCAGGATTGTTTGTGCGTGGAAGCTTAACCAACAACTTCACAACCACTGCCTCATGGTTCACTAAGTGTTACATGTTTTTCCTCAAGGGTATCACAGGAAGGATATTTCGAGAATGGAGCAGCTCCACGGCGCCAGGACGCGCACCAGGTTATCATGGTGATTTGCAACCATGGAGAGGTCTCTCTGCGGAGTATCCTAATTCAAGCCGGGAGATCGTCTGAAGATACCCTGCAATGTCGGAGAAATTCTTGCCCGCTCCGCCGAGTGTCAGTGTGGCAAGAGCATGGACAGGACCATGGCCCTGCTGAGCAAACGCATTTTGAATCATTAGCAGGGAACTCGAGGTGCCAGAAAAAGTGATACTATTATCTTGTTCATGACGAAATAGCTTCGAATCCGGTTTCTCGTATCGTCCTTTTTAGTTCTTCTTTGCCTGCGTACCATCCCGCGCCTCATTGAAAGGCTGATCCGAAAATTCCGCACTCTTTAATTCGAACCCTGCATTCGCGACAAGTCGTTTCATTTTCGCTTTCGTTACCTTTGTGGAAGGTGGTACATCGAAAGTTGCGTAACCATTCTTGAGGTCCATGTGGATATTCTCCGCTCCTTTCAACTCCCTTATTTTCTTTTCCACGCCGTAGGAACAAACCGGACATGCCATACCGTAAATATGCAGCTTCACGTATTCCTTGGGTGTGTCACGTTTGGTCTGGGCAAACGAATTGCCGGATGAAAGACCGATCAAGAATAGAATGGCAAGAGTAATGCCGGTTGACTTTATTGCTTTCATTGTATCCTCCTGAAAAAATTAGTTGCATGTTAATTGTTAGAGATGAGCTTCAATTCCAAGCTTGAAGTTCGTATGGGGGCCGGCGATAAAACCGTTATGAGCAAGTTGGAACTCCACTCCGCCTCTCAATGCGTAATTGTTATAGGTGAGAAAAAAAGTCGGCGCTATGGCCCACGAGTTGCCGCCGCTGCTGCCGACCAATGTCCCGTTCAGGTGCGACTTCTGCTGATTCCTGCCGAGAAATTCGACGAAGAGTACCAGATCGGGTTTGTAATAATTCACTTCATTTGGCCGATATCCCAAAGTGAAGTCGTAGTCGAATTCATTGCCTGGTTTGAGGGGCGATGCGGTAAACTTGTTCCCATAAATTGCACTTGCGAACCAGTACCATGTAGTTGATTCTAATCCGCCTGTTACTCCGATGTTCAACGGATTCACACCTGCACTTTTGTTAGACACCGCGTAGTTTGCGATAACAGCCGCTTCGTAAGTTCCATGGGGCAAAAAATCAGCATAGAACCTGTACTTCCCGCCGAGCTCATATTCCTCTGCCGCGAGTGCACCAGCTGCAGTCGACGCCGGTATAGACGCCGACATCGTCAGATTTGATGTAACGCCGTACTCCAATTCAAACTCTGTCTCCGTGTACCCCATGCCGCTATTGACCACTATGTTGGGGCCGAAGCCCCCTTGATACATAACGTGGGGGCCGTGAGCATAAAGGGGACCGTGAGCGGAAGCGTCGGTGACCGCTGCTAATAATGAACCAGACGCAATACAGACGATCACGATAATCTTGTTCATAGGGGGACCACCACAAATCCAGTTTCTCGTATCGCCTGTTTAAGTTCTTCTTCGGAAATTTTTTGTTCGTCAAATTTTACTGAAGCATTTTTGTGCTCAAAATTCACGGAGGTGGATTCGATTCCTTCCTTCTGCGCAAGTACTCTTTGAAGCCGCGATGCACATCCCGTGCAGTGCATCCCTTCTATTTTAAATTCTTCTTTTGTCATGTTGTCATCTCTATTTTCTTTATATAAAGATACATTATGCCACATGGTGTTTGTCAAGTGGTTTTTGAATCGATCGATTCTGGCTTATAACCTTTTTCGACCAATATTTTTTCGATTCCTTCGGCGGAGACGTTTGTATTGCCGTAAGACACTTCAATCATATTTTTCGTTAAGTCAGCGCTGACATCGATAATTCCTAATTTTTCATGCAGAGCTGTTTTAATGCCATTAACACAATTTTCGCAATGCATGTTTTCAATTTTAAATTGAAAATTTTTCTTTTCGATCTTTTTAGCCATGAAACCTGAAATCCCAAATGAATTTACCAGCACCGTACTCACGCTTGCGACCATGGCTGCCATAGCCCAGACCGGCGGAACCAAGCCTGTCAAAGCGAGCGGAACGCCGATTCCGTTGAACAAAAAAGCAAGCGTCAAATTCTGGACGGTTTTCTTATAGGAGTTTTTTCCAATCTGATAAATTTCTGGAATCGAATTCAAACCGGAACCCATTACGACGATATCAGCGGATTCGATTGCGATATCTGTTCCGGTTCCGATTGCGACTCCTACATCCGACTGCATAAGTGCAGGTGCATCATTTATTCCGTCTCCGACCATGATGACTTTGCGACCATGGTCTTGAAGCTTCATTAGTTCACGTAATTTTTGCTCCGGCAGAAGTTCAGCCTTGAAATCATCTATGCCAACCTCTTTCGCAATTGCGGCGGCAGTTTGTTTGTTATCTCCGGTGAACATGACCGGCTTCAACCCTAATTTTTTAATCTTAGATACCGCCTCTTTTGCATCGCTTTTGATCGTGTCCGAAATTGAAATCAATCCGACCAGCTTAATATTTTCCGCGGCACCGATTACAGTTTTAGCATTTGATTTTATTTTTTGCGAGATCACCTTTGCTTCTTCCGATACAAGAACGTCTCTGTCTTTCAAAAAATTTAAACTCCCGACAAAGATTTTATTATCGTTCAGCTTAGCTTCTACGCCTTCGCCGGGATAGTTTTGAAATTCTTCAACATGCTGAATGGATGATTTTTTTCCGAGCGCATAGTTTACAATCGCTTTTGCGAGAGGATGCTCTGAAGGATATTCGGCAGAAGCAGCGTTAACAATGACATCGTTTTCATTTGTACCATCAAGCGTAATTATATCGTTGACTTCCGGTTTGCCTGTGGTTACGGTCCCCGTTTTGTCGAAGACGATAACTCTTGCATCCTTCAATGCTTGAAACGCGATGCTCGACCGAACTAAAATGCCTTTCCGTGCAGCCATGCCACCGCCATGGATCATAGCCAGCGGAGTCGCCATTCCGAGTGCGCAGGGATAACCCATAACAAGTACTGCCAGTGCCGCGAAGATTCCTCTGGCGATGTCAACATTTCCGGTCGCGATATAATCGCGCAAAGTCCAAATAAGCACTCCCAGACCGGCGAAGCTCAATATACCTGGTACGTAGTATCTCAAAATCTTGTCAACGAGTGCGATGATTCCGGGTTTAAACGCTCTTGCCTCTTCTATATTGTTTGCGACTTTTTTAAGAAAACTTTCTTCGCCAAGATGGATCACTTTTTCGATCAGAGTTCCCGAGATATTTATCGAACCTCCGATGACCTCGCTGCCGACTTTCTTTTCGACGGGCATCGATTCGCCGGTGATGATGCTTTCGTCAACACTCGAGTTGCCATCGACCACTTCGCCATCGGCAGGGATGTTTTCGCCCGGCCGGATGCGTACCAGATCGTTAACGCGCAGATCTTCCACCGGGATTTCATATTCTCCTTCATTGCGAATGACTTTCGCCATCGGAGGCTGAAGCTTGAGAAGATTTCTTACGGCCTGCGAAGCTTTTGTCCTGACTTTAAGTGAAGTGAAATCGGAGAGAATGTGATACGCGGTTATGAAAACAGAAACGCCGAAGAATTGAATCGTCGGAAAACCTTTGATAAACAAGCCGATCGAGCCGCCTATCAACCCCGCAAAAGCTCCGAACTCCAGCAGCACATGCTGGTTCATTATCCCGCGGCGAATGGATTGAAAAGCCATGTCAAGAATAAATAACCCGGGACCAAAGACAGTTGCCAGAGCAAGTACGCCCTCCACGCCAATAAGCCATGGCTGTGTATACCACATCGCGAGCATTATGATGAGCAAACCCGCTGTTGAAAAACATGCTGCGATAAGAAGCTTCGAACGCTTCTGTCTAACCTCTTGTTTGTCCTCTTCGTATGCTTTCAGTTTGTTCGCATCGCGGATCGAGTAGCCCAATCCTGTGATGGTGTTTCTGATATCGTTTGTGGTTATTTGTTCTGGCAGATACTTAACCAGAATCTCATTATGTGCCAAGCTCACGGCGGCTTCTGTAACGCCTTCTTTTTTGGCGAAAGCGTTTTCGAGTGTGGAAGCACAAAATGAGCAGCCGAGTCCGCCGAGTTGAGCCTGAAATTTTCTTGTTTCTTTGTCGTTCAACATGTGTTCCATATTACTTGCCCTATTCTCCGCGTTGCGTTTTCTTGGTCTATGTTACTAATTCTCAAAGCGTGATTTCGAAAATTCTCTCAACGTAGATAGCAGCAAAAGCCATAAATGCGCCGAACGAATAAATGCCGAGAGAAAACCAGAACATAAATCGCTGGAATTTACTTGCGATCTTGCAGCCTTTGCCGCCGGTGATAGAACAGGCAACTTTGCCGTGCGGTCTGAAAGTCAATATTCCGGTGAAAGCCAACAGCAGTCCTGCAAATATAAAGATCCAGACTTTGTAATGGGATATTGTCACCAAAATCGGGAAGCTGCTGATGAGAGAAACGACCGCTGAACCGCCGGCAATAGCCGCGATCGTTGCAGGAAGCGCGCAGCAGATCAGCGTTGCGGAGGACCCGAACAAACTGAAGAATGCGATTATCTCCTCTCTCATTTTAATTTCCCTTTCGCCTATTCACCTTTACTGAGTTTATCAAGTCTCTTTTCAATCTCACTCATTTCAGAAATTATTTTCGCTACCTTCTTCAGCTCCATGTTCGGAAATTCCTTCTGTGCCATCTTGATTTTTTCCGCATCCGGACAATCACCCGGACAAGCATTAACAACCTTCACGACTTCTACTGCAAGTTCCTTCCGCAGCAGATTGTCGAGAAGGTCATATATCAATCTTTGAATGCCACCTTCGACCGCTTTTGACTGCGTAAAAACATCGTTTGGGTCGCGGTTCTCACCAAGCATTCTCTCGATTCCATCGAGCTGACCTCTCAGGAAGTGGATTTGCTTTTTCAATTTTTTAACTTCATCTTCGTCGTACATCCTCTTTCCTTCCACTTTTACTCACAAGTTAAACCCGCCAGAGGGGTGTTTGTCAAGTCTACCGAACGGCGCTTTCCCCCAACCCGGCGAAGCCTTTTACTTGAGGTGCGGGCCCATACCTCTGACCTATCAATTTGGCCTGTTTAAGAGGTTAGAGGTGCATATATCCCGGCACGAGCATTGACACTGTAGACTCGAATCGACGAGTCGCAGTCCGTTCCTTTTGGAACTATGACTGGCACTGACTCATTAGATTACGATTTAGTATTTCAAAACCCGGAGATAAACAAGATGCAGTTTTCAGATAAAACGTTTCTACGATTCCTGCTCATCATCCTCGCACCATTGCTGCTTTCGCTCCCCGTGTCCGCGCAGTATAACATTAGTAACTGGGTCACCAAGAATACATCCGACACAACGTTCGGCAGGTGATGGGAGAATTTCTCATCGGTGATAGGTTTGCCTCCGGGGTCGATGACAGGAGTGATGATGATGAATATGCCGGACTCTATTTATTGTCGCGTCGATGAGATGCCGATGGACAGCCTGAGGATAGTCCCCGATTCCACTTTCCACCGGAATAGCTTCGCCGGTGACAGGGGCCTGGTTCACGCTCGACGAACCCAGCGTCACTTTCCCATCCGTCGGGACTGCCTGTCCGGGCCGGACAATGAAAACGTCGCCGATGCCAATCTCTTCCACAGATATTTCAAGCTCCTGTCCATTCCTCTTGACGGTTGCGAACTTTGGAGACAAA
>CAZAIV010000081.1:0-14436 GCA_964485315.1 uncultured Gammaproteobacteria bacterium | reverse complement strand
GTTTCTGGCTTGCTACATTCATGAAACTGAATGTAGTTTGTCCAGAATCGATTCTGGATGCGCTCTCCGCCAGCTGGCGGATCGCTTACCAGAAACGTATTTGCGTAAGGTAAATTAATAACAAATCTATAGATGCTGAATCAAGTTCAGAATGACAACAAAACGGCAAAATATGCAAAATTTAGTTTTTAATCATTGGTCATTAGGATTTGAAACTTGTATACTATTCCTATGGATCCTTCCTCTTCTTACTCATTTGTTCAAAATAATATTGAAAACAGACGGCGCATGTTCCGGCGTCTTCGCGCCAAAACCCTTGCCAGGCAGCATCCCATTGAAAAACTTGCCGTACGCGTAAGCCGCTATGCGGGAACAGTGGAATTTTTAATACTAAATGTCTATGCTATTTTTCTATGGATTTTTTTGCAAGGGGGAATTATACCGGGAATCGTCCCGTTTGATCCTTATCCGTTTATTTTTCTTGTGACATTTATCTCTCTTGAAGCGATTTTTTTAACAATCTTTATCCTTATCTCACAGCATCAACAGGAAAAGTTTGAGAATCTTCGTGAACAGATTTCATTACAGTTTGATATTCTCACGGAAGAAGAAATTACCAAACTAATGCAATTGACGTCTCTTATCGCACAGAAAAACGGTATCGATGTTTCAAAAGATGATTTATTGCAGGAAATGATTAAGCCGATTGATTTGGAGAAAATCGAAAAAGCGCTTGAGAAACAACTGGAAAACTAAGTTATATTTACGATAATTCCATTTTCGGTCTGTATTGCAAAGCCTCAGCTATATGATTCACTTTAATGTCTTCACTTTCTTCCAGATCCGCAATCGTCCGGCTCACTTTTATAATTCTGTGGTATGACCTGCCTGATAAACGCATTTTCATGACTGCGAGTTGGAGTAACTGTAAGCAGTCATCTGATAAATGACAGTATTCTTTAATCATTTTGCTTGACATTTCGGCATTTGAGGTAATGGTGCTTTTCATAAATCGTTTGGTTTGCCTGTCGCGCGCTTTCTGCACGCGTTCCCGAATTATTTTGGACGATTCTGTCTGTGTTGTTTCTTGTTCCGTCAGTTTTTCTACTTTTACCGCCGGAACATCAAGATGAATATCAATACGGTCAAGAAGCGGACCAGAGACTCTCTTCTGGTATCTTGAAATTTGTGTTGCCAGGCATTTGCATGCATGCGCAGGATCTCCGAGATAGCCGCAGGGACATGGATTTTGCGCGGCGATAAGCATACATTTGGCAGGGAATGTCATTTTTCCGTTTGCTCTTGAGATTGTCACGATGCCGTCTTCAATCGGTTGGCGAAGCGCTTCCAATATCTGGCGTGGATATTCAGGAAATTCGTCGAGAAAAAGGACGCCTCTGTGCGCCAATGTAATCTCGCCCGGTTTCGGGTTGCTTGATCCGCCGATAAGACCGACAAGAGACGTTGTATGATGCGGAGAACGAAACGGACGTTGTCTGATGATAGGTTTTCGCAACATGCCCGAAATACTGTAGATTTTCGTTACTTCAATTGCTTCAGGAAATGTCAATTCCGGCAAGATTGAAGGCAATGTTCTTGCAAGAAGTGTTTTTCCTGCACCGGGCGGCCCTTTGAGTAAAATATTATGACCGCCTGCTGCTGCTATTTCGAGAGCTCGCTTTGCCTGATGTTGTCCTTTCACATCCTGCATATCAAATTCAAACGGTTCCTCCTCGGCCATTACTTGTTTCGGTAACACAAACGGCGGAATGGGTTGTCCTCCGCTCAAATGGCGGAAAAGAGAAAGCAGATTGTCCACCGGATAAATATCGACTCCCTCGATAATTGCCGCTTCCGGCGCATTTTCTTTCGGGACGAAAATACCGGTAAGTTTTTTTTCTTTCGCAAGCAATGTCTGTGCAAGGATGCCGTTGACCGGCCGGACCCGTCCGTCAAGAGATAATTCACCGGTGAATAAAAATTTGCTTATATCTGTCCGTATCTGTTCCGAAGCAAAAAGGACACCGAGTGCGATCGGTAAGTCGTACGAGGGTCCTTCTTTTGGCAAGTCTGCAGGAGCAAGGTTCACGGTAATTCGTTTTGCGGGGAAATCAGCCCCTGAATTTCGGATTGCAGAACGTACCCGTTCCTTCGCTTCGTCAACAGCCTTGTCGGGTAATCCGACAATGAAGAAATTAGGCAATCCTTGTGACGCAATATCGATTTCGACCTCGATCGGGACAGCGTCAAGACCCACCAATGCCGCAGAAAGTACTTTGGCAAGCATGTTGTAATCATCATAGCACCTCTTTTTGCGTTTTGCAGTATAATAGAAGTGTGCTGAATCTTTCTTTTCTTCAATCGCTTCCTTCAATGACGTTTTTGGGACTGAACTGGCTAGATGGGATTATCATTATCATTGTCGGGTTTTATGCATATGAAGGGTATCAACTGGGATTTATTTTGTCATTTCTTGATTTCTTCAGCTTTCTCTGTTCGTTCGTTGCGGCTTTAAAATGGTATAGTTTCCTCGCAAAGATTCTGATTATCGTCTTTGCGCTGCCCATCGGATTTGCAAATGCAGTCGGGTTTTTCGTCGTAGCATTATTTGTTGAGATTGCTATGAACATACTCCTTCGTCGATTTGTCTATAAACGCATTATTCCGAATCCCGGCACGCATAAGTGGTTTGACAGATTTCGTGAATTGGATCATATCTTAGGTATTTTACCGGGAAGTTTCTCAGCGTTTATCCTTATCGCATTTCTGCTGACGCTTATTGTCGCGCTGCCGACTTCTCCTCTGTTTAAGTTATTGGTATCGAATTCGAGATTCGGTTCACTGTTAGTTGCAAACACGGCAGCCTTTGAAGGAAGTCTGAATGACATTTTTGGCGGGGCATTGCATGAAACCATGAACTTTTTGACTGTCGAGCCGAAGAGTAATGAAACAATTACGCTTCATTTTACCGTTCCTAACGGCACAGTTGATGAACAGGCTGAGTCACAAATGCTTTTGATGGTGAATAAAGAGAGACAAACAAGAGGTCTCCCGATCCTCCAATCGGATCCGAAATTGGTTTCATTAGCACGCGCACATGACAGCGACATGTTTTCTCGCGGGTACTTTTCCCACTATACGCCGGAAGGATTATCTCCGTTTGATCGGATGCAGAAAGCAGGTGTGACATACGATGCGGCGGGGGAGAATTTGGCCTTAGCGCCGAGCGTTGAGTTGGCAATGCAGGGACTGATGAACAGTCCGGGTCACAAAGCGAATATTCTTTCAATTAGTTTCCATAAGATCGGTATCGGCGTGATCGATGGCGGAATTTATGGGGAAATGTTCGCCCAGGAATTCACGAACTAAAAGCAAGTTACACTTGTTTTGTATGCTTTTTTAACCACTCTGCTATTTGCTTTACTTTCAAATCATCATTAGCAACTTTTAGCGCGAAAGCAACCTCGTCGTTATGAGTATTATTGAGGTTATATCCGTTTATGGTAAGAAATATACCGGTAGCGGATAATGCCGTTCGTTTATTGCCATCAACAAAAAGATGATTTTTGAGTAGTGATTGAAGCAACGCCGCCGCTTTTTCAAAGATTGTTTTATAAAGATTAACTCCGTCAAATGTCGACATAGGTCGGCCTACTGTTGACTCGATAAGTCCGAGATCTCGTACCCCGGAAGAACCGCCAAAGCGTTTAATCATTTGATCATGAATGGCCAAAATCTGAGCAACAGTGAGGCAGGAAGTTTTTTTGTTTTTCACTTTTTTGCTAATTGTTGCAAAACGTCTTCATGATCAGCGACGAACTCATCAATCATCTTCATGAATTTAGTGTCTACGCTTGGTGCTAATTTTTGTTTTTTGGATAGTATACGTAATTCTTTGCCTTGTTTTTCCACTACAACTTCAGAGCCTTCTTTTAGATTAAGCTCTTCCAGATATTGGCGGGGTATAGTTACAGCAACTGAATTACCGTTTTTATATAAAGTTTGAGTTAACATGTGTTTATTGTACTGACAATGTACTGATTTGTCAAATGGCGTTTCCTCTTGCGCCGAAATAATGAGGGGAATATAATAATAGAATGATTCGGGTCGCGATTAACGGATACGGAAGAATAGGAAGAGTTGCTCATCGCATTATGCTCCAATGGCACGAAGACGAAGTAGAAGTCGTCGCGATTAACTCAGGTTCCTCAACAGATTTGAAAGGATGGATGTATCTTCTGAAATATGACACTGTCTATGGCCCATTGGAAGAAGAAATGAGTGTCAAACCCAATGAAGACGCGACGAAAAAAGATTTATTAGGAACATTGACAGTTAAAAGGAAAGATATTCTCGTCTATTCACAAAAAGATCCTACACTTCTTCCCTGGAAAGATTTGAATATTGACGTCGTGGTCGAATCAACAGGGCATTTTACGACGAGTGAAAAAATGCAGGCGCATATTACAGCAGGCGCGAAGCGCGTCGTTCTTTCTGCCCCTGCGAAAGATGACACGCCGACGTATGTCATCTCTGTCAATGATACGGACTACAAAGGGGAAACGATGGTGAATAACGCGTCATGTACGACGAACTGTATTACACCGGTCGCTAAAATTATGCAGGAGCATTTCGGTATCCAAAAAGCCATGATGACTACAATTCATGGGTATACGTCAGACCAGAAATTACAGGACGGTGGACATCGAGACTATCGACGCGCAAGAGCCGCTGCGGAGAATATTATTCCAACCAGTACCGGCGCGACGATTGCGGCGGGAAAAGCACTGCCGGCTCTCCAAAATCGCTTTGCCGGCGTATCTATCCGTGTTCCTGTTCCTGTCGGATCGCTTTCGGACTTCACATTTTTACTCGAGAAAGACACAACGGTTGAAGAAATTAACAGCGTTCTGGAGCAGGAGGCACAAAATCCTAATTATCAGGGCATTGTCATGACAACCCATGATCCGATTGTTTCTTCAGACATAGTCGGCAACTCACATTCCTCAATTGTTGATTTATCTCTGACACAAGTCGTCGGAGGGAACATGGCGAAAGTTATCGCTTGGTATGATAATGAATACGGTTATGCGAATAGATTAGTTGAATTGACAATCCTCGTGGGAACGCAAGTTTAACTACGTATGATAGATATTCCGCATATTCGTAACATTACTATAACTGGGAGAATTGCAAGCGGAGCGACGACGCTTGCGAAACAAGTGGAGGAAATTCTGGGTTGGAATTTTATCGAAGGAGGGAAATATAACGATGAATTTTTCGCCAAAATCAACCAAAATGAAACACATGTGAATCTTCGACCGGATGCTCTTGATACTGCGTTTGATGAGGAGGTAAAGCACATCCTTAAGACAAAAAGCCATTATATTATTCAAGCGCATTTGGCAGGATTTGTTGCACAAGGGATACCGGGAGTCTTTAAAATTCTTACTGTTTGCGAAGATAAAAACGGCATTGATAAAACGGATATTCGTATTGATCGTTTAGTAAACCGAAAAGAAATTTCTATTGAGGAAGCTAAGGAAGAGATACATAAAAGGGATGCCGGGAATTTGGAGAAATGGCGAAAAATGTATGTCGGAAATGATCAAAATTGGGTATATTGGGATAGAAAATATTATGATCTGGTAATCAATACATACGCGTTAAATAAAGAAGCAAGTTTGGAACACGTCCTCCAAGCCATAGGTTACCACAAATGAGCCCGCCTTGCATTTTGACTGTGAAGAGGTATATACTTTGGGCAACTTATGAAACCCGTTCTTACGACTCTTGTTTTTTTCTTTTTCATGACATCTCCGTTGGGCGCATTCGCGCAGACCCCCTCATTAGCGATGACGGTTTCTCCGCAGCCGACTCCGACAAACGCACCGGTCAATTATACATTGCCATATCCGGGCATTTTAGCTGACAATCCTTTATATCCGCTGAAAGCCTTACGCGATAATATCATTGGCTGGTTAATTTCCAATCCATTAAAGAAATCGAGTTTTGATTTATTACAAGCAGATAAACGCTTGCAAATAGGAGTATATCTTCTTAAAGAGGACAAATCAAAAGCCCCATTGGCTGTCTCTACCATATCAAAAGGTGAAAATTACTTAACCGAAGCAGTAGATAAAATTCAGCAGGCAAGAAAACAAGGAGAATCGACGACCGAAACCTTGCGTCGATTGCGAATCGCGATATTAAAACATGAAGAAGTCATACAGGCGCTTGAAAGTCAAGTACCCGGTGATCAAAGAGCAGCACTTACCGAGATGGTACAGCACGATATTCAGTTAGAACAGCAGGTATTGCACATAAAATAATCCTATAAAATAATTGCTCAAAAAAACGTGAGCCTGCGACTTGTTTTGATCATTATTGATCTAGTTGACTCCGCACCTGTAGTGTAATATTCTTTTTGATGACACTAGGTAAAAATCTTAAATCTGAGATCTTAAATCTCAAAACGATATATAAAATATAAGATCTAAGATTCTGTTTGAAAAGTGTCATTCCGAGCCGCGTCTGACGCGGTCGAGGAATCTCTCGACTTGTTCGAGTACCGGCATTGCCGGAGATCCCTCCACTTCGGTCGGGATGACAGAGAACTTTTCAAATACGCTCTTAGATGTCTATTTGAGATTTGAATTTTGAGATTTCATTATGCAGTGTCCGTATTGTGGTCATACAAAATCAGAAGTTGTTGAAACACGTGAAAGTGATGATTTGGATTCTATACGTCGAAGAAGAAGTTGTCTTACATGCGGGAAGCGGTTTACCACGTATGAGCGAATAGAAAACGTCCATTTGCTGGTTATTAAACGCGATGGCAGGCGGGAGCAGTATAGTATAGATAAATTGCGAAGAGGTATTCTTAAATCATGTGAGAAGACAAACATCTCTGCTGAACAGATAGACCGTTTGGTTGGAGATGTGACAAGGGAATTCCGGTCGGGAGAGAAATCGGAAATAGAAAGTAAACATATCGGAGACATTGTCGCACAGCGGTTAAAGAAACTGGACAAAGTCGCATATATCCGTTTTGCGAGTGTGTTTAAGCGTTTTGTCGATGCAGAAGATTTTGAGAAAGAAGCAAAGAACTTATAAACCTATGAAACTTGATGGTATTCGATCAAAGGTATTTTTGGACAGGTATGCGCTGAAAGACAAGGAGGGCAAGATTGTTGAGCAAACTCCTGAAGAAACATGGCGAAGAGTGGCGCATGGAATTGCGCAAAGCGAGAAAGGGAGAAAGAAGGCTCATTGGGAAGAAGCATTTTATCAGGTGATGTCCGATTTCAAATTTGTTCCCGGAGGGAGAATCTTGTCCGGTGCGGGGACAAATTTTCAGGTGACATATTTTAACTGTTTTGTTATTCCCTCACCCAAGGACTCGCGTCATGGAATTCTGGAATCCCTCGGACAATTGGTTGAAATTCAGTCACGCGCCGGCGGTGTCGGTCTAAATCTTTCTTCACTTCGTCCCCGAGGCGCCAGAGTGAAAAAAGTAAACGGTACTTCCTCAGGTCCTGTGACATGGGCGGGATTATTCTCTTATGCGACACATGATGTCGTGCAGCAAGGGGGGAGTCGGAGGGGAGCAACGATGATTATGCTCTGGGATTGGCATCCTGATATCGAAGAATTTATTACAGTGAAACAGGATCTGACGAAAATTAACGGCGCAAATTTGTCCGTTTGTATTTCTGATGCATTTATGGAAGCAGTGAAAGCGGATAAAAATTGGGATCTTGTCTATCCTGATATTGATGATCCCCGGTATGATGACAAATGGGACGGAGAGCTGGATACCTGGAAAGAAATGGGCGGAAAAGTAAAAGTATATAAAACGATTAAGGCGCGGGAATTGTGGGATCTTATCTGTACTGCTGCCTGGAGATCAGCAGAACCGGGACTGCATTTCCTGGAGAGAAGTAATAAACAAAGCAACACATGGTATTTCGAACGTTTGGTCGCTACAAATCCATGTGGAGAGCAACCGTTGGGAGCATGGGCTGTGTGTAATCTTGGGGCAATGAACCTGTCCATGTATGTAAAAGATGATGATTTGAGCAAAGATAAAGCAGGGTGGTTTGATTACAAACAATTTGCCGCAGACGTAAAAATCGCCATGCGGTTCATGGATAATGTGATCGAGCAAACATATTATTTTTTCCCTGAAAATGAAAAAGTCGCAAAAGATATTCGGAGAACAGGTCTTGGTATCATGGGATTGGGAGATGCGTTGATTAAAATGAAAGTCCGCTATGGTTCCGAAGAATCAATGCCGGTTATTGAAAAGATTTTCCAGACACTCCGGGATAACGCGTATGAAGCATCAAGCGATATCGCGCACGAGAAAGGCTCGTTCCCTCACTTTGATAAAGAGAAATATTTGCAGGGATATCATATCCGCGCATTGCCGAAAAGAATTCGGGACAAAATAAAAGAGCAGGGCATCAGAAATGCAGTTTTGTTAACCATTGCTCCGACAGGAACAACAAGTCTCGTTGCGGGAGTTTCTTCGGGAGTAGAACCCGTCTATGAATTTTCGTTTTTGCGTCGATGGAGAGGCGGAGAAGAAGTTATGTACCACCCGTTATATGAAGCATGGTTGAAAGCGCATCCGAACGCCGAAAAGCCGGGATATTTCTGCTCCGCAAATGATTTAACGCCTTTAGAACATGCGAAAGTGCAGGCTGTTGCGCAGCAATTTATTGATTCCAGTATTTCTAAGACCGTCAATGCGCCGAATTCACACACGGTTGATGATGTAAAAACTTTGTACATGTTGTCGTACGACATGGGTCTGAAGGGAGTGACATATATGCGTGACGGTTCGCGCCAGGGGGTACTTGAAAGGATTGAAGAGAAAAAAGAGGAAAAGAAAGAAGAGACAAAACAGGTTATTCCCGTCACAGCACGTGTGCCTCGGCCAATGACGCTTACAGGTACTACATACAAAACAGATAGCCCGATCGGTAAAATGTATATTACGATTAACAACGACGAGAAAGGCCAGCCGTTTGAAGTATTTATCAATAACGGGAAAAGCGGATCGGATGTCATGGCCATGGCAGATGCGTTAGGACGAATGATTTCATTTGGACTTCGCCTGCATAGTCCTGTGTCTCAACGGGAGAGAATGCGGGAAATTGTTTCCGAATTATCTGGTATTGGCGGAGCACGAAGCATCGGATTTGGTGAAAATCGTGTCCGGTCTCTCCCTGACGCGGTTTCCAAAATACTTGCGCGGCATTGTGATTTCCGAGTGAATGGGAAAGTGGAAGATAAGGTTGTCATCGCTGCATTGCAAACGCAGGCTTCTGCGCCTGAGCCGCGTACGGATGTTGTGGCGCATCAATTGTCATTGACGCAGGATGTCCCCACAGAGATGATCCATTCATCAACAAATCTATTTGATATGTGTCCGCAGTGTCAAACAGTCAGTTTTGCGTATGAAGAAGGTTGTAAAAAGTGCTATAGTTGTGGGTACAGCGAATGCTAAAGTATAATGAAATCTCAAAATTCAAATCTCAAATCGCAAATATATATCTTAAATTTCAAATCTAACTAATCCGTTTTATAGATTTAATATTTGAGATTCAGTTTTGAGATTTAAGATCTAAGATTTGATATTCATGACAAGTTGTCTAGGCAATAAAGGTGTAATTCCTTATCAGTGCCGCTACTGTATAGACAGAAAACTAGATGCTTGTACTCTTTCCCGAGCAGGATTTTGTTGTCTTAGACAGAACAATGTCCTCTTCGAGAGGATTTTTATGTTTATGGATAATAAGGGGAAAATTTACACAAGAAAAGGGGATAAAGGACAGACATCATTGTTCGGCAATACGCGCGTATCAAAAACAGACAAACGGGTTGATACTTATGGAACGGTTGATGAGCTGAATAGTACTATTGGACATGCCATTGCACATTTGAAAGAGATAAAGAAGGGGAAAAAGAAAATACAGAAGGTGACAGATGAATTGGAGCATATTCAACATGACTTGTTGAATATAGGCTCAACTCTCGCGAATCCGGAGAATCCGAAACTTCCCCAATTGGCTCAGAGAGTTATAGATTTTGAAAAACTGATCGATTTAATGACAGAAGCATTACCTCCTTTGCATAATTTCATCCATCCGGGTGGGGGTTTGAGCGGATCGCAGCTCCATTTCTGTCGTACAACATGTCGAAGAACAGAACGGAGAATCGTTTCTCTCTCCCAAGATGAGGATATAGATGACAATATACGAATGTATTTCAACCGTTTGTCAGATTTACTTTTTACGATGGCTCGCTACGTCAATCATATTGAAAAACAAAAAGAAACAATTTGGAATAAAGAAAATAGGTGAAACTGGTGCTTCATTAATTTGAAAATTCCAGTACTGTGCCGCAACTGTGAAGTCCGCTTAAGGTTTTGAGAAGGCGGGCGAAGTCAGATCCCTGAGGATACAACGAGCATTGTTTGTATGTGCGTTCTATCCTCCTTTGGAGGATTTTTTATGAGCTTTGAGGGAAATCTAGCAAGACAACAATATAATACTAATAAGTCATTTCTTACGTTGGTACCTAATCCTGGGGAAGCTGTTAAAGATACTATTCTTCAATTTCCCACGGATAGAATAAATCCGGCATTTAGCACGGAACATGAATTAAGCAGAATAGACGAAATGAAGGCGATAGGCAGAACGAGAGAAGAGATTCTTCCTACTGTCAAAAGTAATCTAAGCGCTTATTTATATGAACGTCAAGGCGCATTGAGTCCATTCAGTCTTACTGCTGAGCCGGCGAAAGTTTCTCAAAGCGGCTATGAACATAGAGGAGATGGCGACCTTAGCGCCTCATATTCTAAATCTGTTGAAGAAGCTGGAGCAGATGTTATCAAAAGGCGATATGAAGTAGAGAATGCCGGTTGGGAAATGGCAAAGAGGAAATTTTTTCAATTGCCTGTCGGTTCTACGGTTTTCTTATCTTCCTGTACTCCGGATAAGTCAATCCCGGGATATGCCGGTCACAATAATGCGTATTTATATCATATTCTGCCTCATGAAAGCGGAGATCAGGATAAGCGGACAATTAAAGCCATTACCTGGGTAAATTATTTTACGAAAGAAGAACAAATAAATGTCCTAAAAAGTATTGACCCTTTCGCGCATGTCGAAGAGAGCGAAGAATCTATCCTATTATCACCGGTTGCTGCGTATCCATTCGGAGATAGCATAGCCAGTTTTCGGCTTATTTGGGAGAAACTTAGAGAAGAATATCAAAAAAAGAAAAGAGAGCCGGGTTTTCGTATGCCCTCAAGTGATTTTGTAGAGGGATTACTCATGCATGGAAAAGAAGTGTGGGAGAGGAAATATCCGACCCTTGCTGCCATGTCGAATAATAGTTCAAGTCGTTTGGTAGATGGACGAATAGATGACCAATTTAAGTTAGATTGGGATATTATGCTTAACCATGCCGATGAATTATTCAATGGTCAAAGCGCCTCCGGTCCTACGCTTAAGATACATGAAGATGTATCTCATAAAATTCCAAGTAAAGAAATCGTACAGATAAACCTTAAACGGGATTATGCGGGTAGTCCGTCTAAAAAGACAGACAATATGTTTATATTCAACCAATTTAGACATTTATCGTATCAGCCAAAGCCTAAGGCGACTGCATGCGGCCTCTCAAGTGGTATGGGATTCTATGGTATAACAAATTCAGCCACAGTTACGACAGGCACATTTATCGTTCAGGCGACACCGGGGTTTAGTTCAGGGAATATTAATATGGCAATAAACGCAATGCCTGCTTCTGCAACTTCAACACTTAATGGAGAAAGAACGCTTAAATGCGAAAAGTGTCCGATTTGTGATGCAAAAGATATTGTTGCTAAAATAAGTGGAGGGAAAATTATTTGTCCTGTCAATGGTTGCACAGCGGACTATGCTTGTTGATAAATTGTGCTAAGATAACAGTATGGATGATACTACGAAAAACTCCAATGACCAATTGCCAATATCAAATAATCCTCAAGTAGGACAAGGTATAAATGTCGCGCCACAGCAAAATACTGTGCAGCAACAGAATGATCAGCAGAGTCAACCTCCGGCGCAACCGCAACAAATTCAACAGCCCGTTTCACCTATGGGGTCAATGCATAAAGAGGCAGGTCCTGTGGCTCCTTCGGATGTTGAATATACGATGACACCTTCGGAAGCAATGGAGACGAAACCTGACCTGGATCAGGAAGTAAAAGAAGCAGGGGTTGAGCAGTCAGTTAATCCTGAGGATTTGCAGCTAAACGAAGAACATGCATCAGTTGGTATCGAGCCGGCGAAAGAATCTATCCCTATGTTGCAGACGCAGACACAAACAGCATCACAGATAAAAAATGCTCCTTTCTCACAAGATGAAGCAAACCAGATTTTAAAAACAACACCAACTGACGATACAAAACACTGGCTTGCTGTTTTATTTTTACTGTTGTGTAAGAAAATGCACCTGGCAACAACAGCATAAATATATATGGACGATTCTATTTTATTAGGCAACAATGCAGGTCTCTTAGTCTATTTTTTCATCGGCTTGATTGCTTTTGGTATTTTCTTGCTCATTCTTTGCGCGTTCGGGTACATTGTCCTTTTGTGGTGGAGATATAGAAACAGAGAAGAGGATGCGTTGCATTCGACGCTTCTTCAGGTTGCAGTTGCGCGCGATAATGAAATTAAAATCGATGCTGCCGAACAACTTTTTTCGAGTTTGGCATCGATTCGGCAAGGCGGAAGATTGTCCTTTTTGAAGCCCCAGCCGCATTTGTCATTTGAAATTGTCGGAATGCCCGGAGATATCAGGTTTTATATCCATGTGCCGAATAAAATCCGTGATTTTGTGGAAAAACAGATTAACGGCGCGTATACGGATGCGCAAATTGTGCAAATTGATGATTCAGCTGCCAGACAGAGGAGTGAATCCGTTTTGGGAAATGAATATAATATCTTTTCTGAAAATGGAAAAGTAGCGTTTGCCTCATTAAGTCTGAAGACAAGCGATTATTTACCTGTTAAAGTTTTTAAAGATTTGCCTGTCGATCCGATGGCTTCGATTACTTCAACATTGGCGAAAATGGGGACAGGAGAAGGCGTGGCGATACAAGTATTGATCAGTCCAGCAGATGGAAACTGGAAGAAGTTAGGAAGATCGTACATCGGAAAAACCAAGAAAAACGAATCCAATCCGGAAAAAGCAACATACAAAACAGATCCGAAAGAACTGGAAGCAATTGAGAATAAGATTGGTAAAGCGGGATTTGATACGACCATCCGTATTGTTGTTTCTTCGCCCTCGAAAGAATCTGCTGATCTTCATCTGGGGAATATTATTAATGCATACAGTCAGTACAGCGGAGCAAACAGCTTCAAAAAAAATAAAATTCGGATGAAAGGCGCGTTTATTACCGATTTTATTTACCGCTACTGGCCGATGTGGGGACAAACAAGCGTTTTATCAAGTGAAGAGTTGGCGACAATTTTTCATTTTCCCAATAAAGCGGTTGCGACACCCGGTATTCATTGGGTTAACTCCAAACGCGCCCCTGCTCCTTCGAGTTTGCCCGATAAGGGACTCTATTTGGGTTTCAGTTCATTCCGCGGAATGAATAAGCCTGTCAATATGAGCTTGGAAGATCGGCAGCGGCACATGTACATCATTGGGAAAACAGGCACGGGGAAAACAGAGTTTCTCAAACGCATGATTCTTCAGGATATTCAAAACGGAGAAGGTGTGGCAGTGATTGACCCGCACGGTGATTTGGTTGAGGATATTTTGCATTTAATGCCGCCGCAACGCGCGGAAGACGTGATTCTTTTCGATCCCTCGGATGTCGAACGGCCGATGGGCTTTAATATGCTGGAAGCGCAGACCGAACAGCAGAAGCATTTGATGGTGACATCGGTTATCGGTCTTATGTATAAACTGTTCGATCCGAACAAAACAGGTATTATCGGACCGCGGTTTGAGCACGCGGTCAGAAACGCAATGTTAACGGTTATGGCTGAGCCGGGAAGTACATTTATTGAAGTGATGCGGGTATTGACTGATCCGACGTTCGTTCAGGAATTACTGCCGAAAGTCGACGATCCGATTGTCCGAAGGTACTGGACAGATCAGATCGCGCAGACAAGTGATTTCCATAAATCAGAAGTTTTGGACTATATCACCTCCAAATTCGGCCGCTTCGTTACAAATAAAATGATTCGTAATATCATCGGACAATCAAACAGCGCATTTAATTTCCGTGAGGTGATGGATAATAAGAAAATTTTGCTTATTAATTTGTCCAAAGGAAAAATCGGAGAAGAAAACTCAAGCTTTTTGGGCTTGATCCTCGTCCCGAAAATTTTAATTGCGGCGATGAGCCGGCAGGAT
>CAZAIV010000080.1:0-2311 GCA_964485315.1 uncultured Gammaproteobacteria bacterium | reverse complement strand
ACCTATCATTTGGGACATGAGGAAACCAGAGGTATTATTAACTTTGCAAAAAATTGTTATCTGACCTTGATTTGTTACATGCTGAAGCTCTTTGACATTGCGGGGATAAGCTAAAATGAGTTTTGTACCAGACTCATTTCATTCTTCAATCTTTCTTATTTCAATCCCATTCCTCCCGTCCTGTAATTCAAATCCCAGGTTTTTAATTTTATTTCTGATCTGGTCGGCCTGATCAAATCTCTTTTCTTTCCGCAATTGATTGCGGACTTCAACCAGTTCTTTCACGTCGGGAGGAATATACGAATTAGACAATTTCTTATGTTCCTCCAACCAATGCGACAGATCGAGACCCAAGACATGATCCATTCTCAACAAACTTTCAACTTTCACTTTGGAATCAATATCTGATTTCAGCATATCCCAAACGACTGACAACGCTTCAGACATATTCAAATCATTATTAACCGCCTCCAAAAATCTTTGATCAAACTCATTAGTTGTCATTCTGGCTTGACCAGAATCATTTCCTTTCGTCTTTTTCGATTCTGGAGTCGCTTCGCTCCCCAGAAAGACAGACGCTGTTGATAGTTTCGACAATTCACTGCGCAAATGATGTAACGCGTTCTGTGCTGCCTCAAGTGCAGGAAAAGTAAAATTCATTTCCTGACGATAATGTGTCTGTAGATACAAATAACGCAGTGCCAAAGGTTCATATTTTTCCTGCCTCGACTTGTCGTCTTCGGCAAGGCGGGCTTTTTCCAAATCATATAAACGATAAACATTACCTAGAGATTTACTCATTTTTTGTCCCTGCACTAGGATAAATGCACCGTGTAACCAGTAATTGACAAATTTTTTGCCTGTCGCCGCTTCTGATTGAGCTATCTCATTCGGATGATGGGTTGATTTCAAATCAATTCCTCCCGTATGAATATCTATCGTCTCTCCCAAGTATTTCATACTCATCGCGCTGCATTCGATATGCCAGCCCGGAAAACCCAAACCCCATGGACTTTCCCACTCCATTTGACGTTTCGCTATGATTCTGGCTTGTCCAGAATCTGATTTTCTCGATTCTGGAGTCGCTTCGCTCCCCAGAAACATACTCTTTTCGTTGATATGTTTCAAAGACTCTTTTCTGCTCAGTCCATTCGGATAACTAAACTTCCACAATGCGAAATCACGCGGATTTCGTTTCTCAGGATTTATTTCTACCCGTGCGCCTTCTTTGATTTCATCTAAATCCGATAACTCGCCATACTGAGGAAATTTACTCGTATCGAAGTAAATCCCGTCACTTGTCTGATAAGTGAAATGACGATTTTCTAGCTTTTGGACTAAGTCAATTTGTTCTTTAATATGATCCGTAGCCTTTGTAAATTTCAGAGGTTCTTCCAAATTAAGTTTATGAAAATCTTTGAGGAATTGTTCTGTGTAAAATGAGGCAATTTCCCATACGTCTTTATGTTCTCTTGCAGCTGCTTTCTCCATTCTATCTTCTCCAGTATCCGCGTCTCCCAGATTATCGCCTGTTAAGTGTCCGACATCGGTGATATTCATGATATATTTCACTTTATAACCGTTATATTGTAAGGCTCTTACGAGTACATCAGCCATGATATATGTTCTGAAGTTCCCGATTGTCGCGAAATTATACACAGTCGGTCCGCAGGTATACATGGAAACCTGTTTGGGATCAATCGGAGTAAAAGCTTCAACTTCCCGGGTGAGTGAATTATAGAGTTGTAACATAATCTATTGGCATTATAACTGTTCTTCAGCGTTTTGGAAACTTTTGTTTAAGAAGGACAAATAAACCAGGAGTAAGAAGAATTTCCTTAACTCTTCTCATTTCCCTTTTTCTTCGTTCCCGTTTGAAGTCAATTACTGTGGGTTCTCTATTCCGAAGCTGAGGATCAGAAGAAGATGTTGCTTTTGTCTGGAAGGGAGTTGAAGAAGTAAGAATATTTGCTTCTTCCCAGGGTCTATCAGTTTTTATCCCATGATAGGCGTCAAATGCTGCTTGCAAAGCTCTTTTCTGTCTCTCTCTATCTTCTTGCCTTAATTGTTCCTTACTTTTCGCACCGGTTGAATGATTAGATCTTAATGATTCAGACATTGCGGTATTATAGCACTAATTAGCCTCAATTTCACTTTTTTGGTCGATTCTTTTTCTTTCGTTCAATATCATCAATAATTTTCAACATTAACCATGTCGAAAAAAACGCTCCGAGAATCAGCCCGATACCGATGAAAATAAAAGCAAGATTCATACTAAAAACTTAAAACTTATAATATAAAACGTAAAAAG
>CAZAIV010000079.1:0-1530 GCA_964485315.1 uncultured Gammaproteobacteria bacterium | reverse complement strand
TCCCGCGACAACCAGAAGAGATATGAAAACCTGCATGGCAAAAGAGGGAGCAACCCACTCAGCTATCATTGTTCCGAGAGGGCTCAACGCATGACGGAAATATATCGTCATGCGTTGAGTCCTCTCGAAACAATGATAACTGAATGGGTTACTCCCCCTCCTGTCATGCAGATTTTTATATCTCTTCTGGTTGTTGCGGGAATATTCTGGAAATTGAAGCAAAAGTCTTTTAATCTGTATCATACGCTTCTTGTTGTCGTATTCGGCATATTTGCTTTAAAAGCCCAGCGCAATCTTCCGCTGTTTTTTATTTCGTATTTTTACATGCTGCTTTCTGATGTTAAAATTAAAATCGGCCAATTTGAACCGGTTTTACTGCCTTTAAGTATTGCGTTATCGGTATTTGCATTTGTCATCAAGGTGCCGTCTACTTTTTCCCAACTTTATTCCTGGACTGACTATTGTAAAGGCATTACGGTCTCATATCCGTGCAAAGCAGTCAGGGATTTTCCTCAGTTGCACGGGAACGTGTATGCACTCTACGAATGGGGCGGGTTCCTTGATTGGAAAGAACCCGGTATAAAGGTATTTGCTGACGGCCGCATGCCTGCCTGGCATGATAAGAACGGCAAAAGTCCCTATCGGGTATACCTCGACATCATCCAGACACAACCGGGCTGGAACGAAAAACTTCATTCCCTGAAAACCGATTATATTTTCATAACCGACGGTACATTTCTGGATCTGCTTCTTCAGAAATCAGCGGCACAATACGGATGGAAGCAGGTATACCGGGATAATTTGGCGGTAATTTATAAAAAGGTATAATATCCATACCTATGGCTGATAATAAAACACAATTATTTTTTTTCGGTGACAGTATTACACAAGGTTTTTACGACTCTAAGGGAGGATGGATACAGAGATTGCGTACTTATATGGAAAGTTTGTGTACTCTTCAGATGCTCGGACAATTACGCATATTCAATCTCGGAGTATCCGGCGATACGTCAACAGACCTTATTACCCGATTCGAGTCCGAATTAAAAGTGCGTCTTCGCAATCCGAATCCCTATATTTTCTTCTCCATCGGCGTCAACGACACTCAACACCCCCGCAAGAGTCCTGACACGAAAACGTCACTGCATGATTTTGGACGCAATATTCTCAGTTTTATCCGTCTGTCCAAAAAATTTACGCCGCATATAATCTTTATCGGGATGACTCCGGTTGATGAACAACGAACAACTCCGTGCGGGTGGAAAGACATTACATATCGAAATTCTGCAATAAAGCAATTTAATAACCTATTGATGAAAATCTGTGAGAAAGAAAATTTACTATTTATAGATACATATCAGGAATGGATACATACAGATTACAAAATACTTTTAAAGGACGGTTTACATCCGAATGATGAAGGTCATAAAAAAATATTTGAGATAATTAAAAATTATCAGCTTTTTAAAAATATTATAAATTCGTTGACAAAACGACTTTGTTGCATAATTCCCCCTCAACTCTCTAAAA
>CAZAIV010000078.1:0-3510 GCA_964485315.1 uncultured Gammaproteobacteria bacterium | reverse complement strand
AACAAGATGTCCTGTTTCAGCAATTGTCATGGCAGCTTGCATAGTTTCCGCATCACGCATTTCTCCAACGAGAACGACATCCGGGTCCTCACGAAGCGCCGAACGAAGCGCCAGTGTCCATGAATGAGTATCAACAGTCATCTCTCTTTGTGAAATAAGACTATTTCCCCTCGGGTAAACATATTCAATCGGATCTTCAATAGTCAGAATATGTTCCGCGCGCTTCATGTTAATTTCGTTGATAATAGCCGCTAATGTCGTTGATTTTCCCTGTCCCGTCGGTCCGGCAACGAGAATAAACCCCTGCCGGAGTTCCGCAAAATGATGACAAATATTCGGCAAGTTTAATTCGTCAATCGTACGAATAACCGGAGGTAAAAACCGGAAAGCTGCAGACAAATAACCCCGTTGAAAATACGCATTTATTCTGAATCTACCCAGAATCCCATAATCGCCGCCTCCGAATCCGAAAGAAAAATCGAGTTCTTTATTTGCAAGCAGTAATTCTTTTTGTTCAGGAGTTAAGAGCGAAAATACCATTTTTTCAATGTCCGTATATACAAGCGGTTCATAATTGACAAGCGGTCTAAGTGACCCATCTATACGGAGAATTGGGGGGTTTTCCACAAGTAAATGGAGATCTGACGCATTATCTTTGACTGTTAATTCCAAAAGCTCTCGTAAATCCATACTTATTCCTGCGCCACGCGCAATACTTCTTCAATAGTCGTTTCTCCTGCCAATACTTTTAAGTAGCCATCCTGCTTCATTGTAATCATTCCTTCCTTAATTGCCTGCCGTTCGACATCAATTGCCGCAGCATGGTCAGTAACCATGCGGATAATTTGGTCAGAAGCAACCATTACTTCATAAATACCGACCCTTCCCAGATATCCGGAGTTTGCGCATGCGCTGCATCCTTTCCCATGATACAATTTCACCGGTTGCTCTTTTGGCATAAATAAATTGCCCAATATTGATTTCATTTCGTCAATAAGTTGCTGGGGCGGGACATACGATTCTCGACACGTCGTGCAAATTTTTCGTACGATACGCTGTCCCACAATTGCATTAATAGTCGAAGCAAGCAGGAAATATTCTGCTCCTAAATCGACTAATCGGGGAAGCGCTCCTGCAGCATTTGATGTATGAAGTGTTGAAAAAACCAAATGGCCGGTGAGCGCTGCTTGCATCGCCAAATCAGTGGTTTCTTTATCACGAATTTCACCGACAAGAATAATATTCGGATCCTGACGAAGAAATGAGCGCAATCCGGAAGCAAAAGTCAATCCCACTGCCGGATTAATTTGCACCTGGTTTACTCCGGGCATCTGATATTCGACAGGATCTTCCAAAGACATAATATTGACCCGTGTCGTATTCAGACGTTCCAATACTGAATAAAGTGTCGTGGTTTTCCCGCTGCCGGTCGGCCCGCAAACCAAGATAATCCCATGCGGTTTGAGCATGGATGATTCAAGTTTTCGCAAAGACATTCCTGATAACCCAAGCTCCGGAAGTGTGGGAATCCCTCCGGATTTTCGCAGTAAACGCATGACTATTTTCTCGCCGTTAACCGTCGGCGTCGTCGAGATACGTAAGTCAACCTCGTCTTTATTGACTTTGAAATTAAACCTTCCGTCCTGCGGCATTCTGTGTTCATCAATTTTCATCTCGGACAGAATCTTAATACGGGAGACCAATGCGTCCTGTACATTTTTCGGAAGAGACAGCTTATCATAGAGAATACCATCAATTCGATATCGGACGCGGACTCTGTCTTCAAGCGGCTCTATATGCACATCTGACGCACGGCTTGATACCGCGTACTCAAGAATCGTGGAGACAATTTTCGCAATAGGCGCTTCTTTAATAATTTGAGAAATTTGTGAACTGTCGACAGTTTTTTTCGATGACGGAACGTATTGTTCAGTCTCTTTAATTGCTTCACCTACGTCTCCGACCAGTTCCTGCCGATACTGTTGATTAATCGCGCTTCGTACCTCCAAGGGCACTGCAGCAAACGTTTTAATAGAAAGTCCGGTTTTCTGCCGCAAAAACATAATCGCATCCAAATCAACAGGGTTTGCCATGGCAACCGATAATGTTTTTGTTTTATCATCATAGAAAAAAGGAATGACAGTGAATCTATCGACGACAGCCCTGGACAAGAAGCTTAACGCTTGAGGAGAGAAAGACGTTGATGTGAGTGAGATAAAAGGGATATTTAGTTGCTTTGCTTTCAGTTCGGCTATTTTTTCCTCTGATAAAACTCCCTGCGAGACAAGGAGCTCGTCAGGAGACTTTCCTTCGGCGCGGCTCTTTGCTTTAATATCGTCATACTGCTCTTGAGAGATACTATGATCCCGCAAAAGCTCGTCCAGGAAAGAGACATGAAAACTCAACGCATTATGTGATATCTGTGTTCCATTAGGAAATTGTTGAGATAACTCGGGCATTGCTTTTATCATACGGAAATAGGTGCTCGTGTGTCAAGGAAAGAGTCATGCTACAATACCGATATGGTAAGTTTTATTATCCTTGGCAAAGACACAGATGAAGGTATCGCATATATCTACCACCAATGCGATATACTTCATATTTCTTCATTTGACCGCATAGTTCTTAGTAAAGAAACCTCAGAAAAAGCAACAACACACATCAATCCCGGTCAAATCCGAGACAAGTCTCTGGGCATTTCCGAAATTAAGACATTGCAAAAAAAGATATATCTGAAACCTTTACAGGGAAGCGACAAAGCAATTATCATCATGGACGCCGCCTTGCTTACAATCGAGGCGCAAAACGCACTCCTTAAGGTGCTTGAGGAACCGCCGAATCATACATATATTTACATTCTTGCAGGCTCTCTGCAAACATTTCTTCCGACAATAGTATCCCGATGTAAAGTCGTTCATGTACATTCAGTAAAAGATCCCGCAAGAGACGCAATAGGGAATATGACGAATCTCTTACTTGAGCTTCCTGCGATGACAGTCGGTAAAAAACTTCGGATAGCCGAACTGCAGGGAAAACAAAGACAAACTGCAGTAGAGTGGCTGGAAAATATACTTAGCATCACAAGAACTTTATTAATTGTTTCAGTTCGGGAAAATAAAGGAGTGCAAATAGAATTCTATCTGAGATTTGTCAAACAAGTACAACAAGCGCATGCTGCCATACAATCGACAAATGTGAATATAAGACTTGCTCTTGAACATCTGCTGCTGAATATGTAACTCATGTTACGCAATTATATGTTTCTGGCCCGCTTCGCCAAAGCTGCCTCCTTCGCCGAAGTGGCTACGAAGGCCGAGTCAGCGAGGCGAGCTTGTCCAGAATCGATTCTGGATGCGCTCTCCGCCAGCCGGCGGATCGCTTACCAGAAACTTATTTGCGTAAGGTGAGTTATGGATTTAAAAACTAAACTAATTATAAATTCTTAATTCAATTCTGAATTTTGAATTCTGAAGTCTCAATTATTATTGTTGATCTAGCAAAATCTCTATT
>CAZAIV010000077.1:0-2923 GCA_964485315.1 uncultured Gammaproteobacteria bacterium | reverse complement strand
ATGCTCTTCCGCCGACTGTCATCGTATTCTATGAACACGCGGTAGGAGCTGTCGTTCTTCTTTTTCTCATGTTTCTTTGGATAAAAGATTTGAAGAAAATGACGAAGAAAGAATGGATTGCTATCACATTGGTCTCTCTTTTTTCCGGAGCGCTTGGAACGATTTTTTATACAGCGGCTCTGCAACAAATTAACTATTCGTCATATTCAGTAGTCGTATTATTACAACAAATGCTGCAACCGATATGGGCTATCAGCGCTGCTGCTCTTTTATTACGGGAAAAGGTGACAAAAAAATTCTTATTGTGGGCAGCGGTTGCGTTAGTGTCTGCATATTTTATCGCATTCAAAGATCTTCATGTCAATTTGGCAACCGGAGCAGGAACCGCGCTCGCCGGAATTCTCGCTCTCGGCGCAGGATTTATGTGGGGAACTTCGACGGCAATCAGTAAGATCGTACTGAATAGGGTTTCATTTCTCACCGGTACGGCAATGCGTTTCTATATCGCGCCGCTTTTTGCTTTTCTTTTTATTCTTTTTCAGGGGCAGACGAAGGCAATGGTGCAAGTTACCCCTGAACAATGGCTGATGTTAATCGGCATAACCTTCACTTCCGGACTAGTCTCTCTCGGTTTTTATTACTACGGCTTGAAACGCACACCGGCTCGCATTACGACCCTCTGTGAATTGACATTTCCCGCATCCGCGATATTCATCGACTATTATTACTTCCATAACGCATTAAGCATGACACAAATCTTCGGCGTTCTTTTATTACTTCTTGCGATTTATCAGGTCACTAAACCGATAAAGAAAGACCTTATTCTTCACGGCGAAACTGTCAAGTAAAAAAACACTTGACAAAATCTCTCCAATTGACTAGCTTTAATATAGACCATGAAAAAAGTGAAAAGAGTCGCAGCAAGGAAACAATCGCATGCAAGACCAGCATCCCGCAGAACGCCGAAAGATAGTGTCGTATATTATCGGCGTATTTTTATTCTTGGATCGTTAGTCGTTCTCTTGGCAGTAATTGTCATTCCGAATCAAAATAGTCTTCGTCAAGATGTCAGAGGAGTCAGCATCCAGTATGGTCAATTCGATAAAGCAGTGGTTCCATTGCCGCAGATACCCGGCACTGTTTCATATAATATTTACTACAAGGCACAATCGGAATCACAATTTACAAATGCTGCAAGAGAAATTCCCACATCATACTCAACATATACGATTAATTATCTTAAATTAAATACGGTATACAAATATAGAATCTCAGCAAAGGATATCACCGGGAAAGAAATTTACTGGACTCCTGAGCAAACAATTACGAACGAGCAGCCGATGTAACCCTCTATATTTCTATAGCCTGATTTTCTGCTTTTTGTGCGCCGTTTTGCTTCGGATTCGTGACGAAAAGAGCTGCAATTCCTCCCAAGATAGTAATCATACCTGACCAGAAGAATACACTACCGTAGGCGGCGACATTTGCTTTTAATTCCATAAGTCCTGCTATTGTTTTCAAAAGAACCGGATTAGCCGTATTAACGACAGAATAATGTTCGATATTCAGCATCTGTCCGTAGGTACTGCTTGTTAAAATCGTCGCGAAAATTGCGACCCCGAACGCTCCGGCAATATTTCTCGCTAATGCCAATATTGAGGATGCAATTCCGACTTCCTGAATCGGGACAGTATTAATCGCTGCTTGTGTTAACGCCGCAAATCCGACACCGAGGCCTAATGCCAGGAAGAAGAGTAATATCGCGATATGCCAGAAACTCCACTGAATATCAATGCCCGTCATGAGAAACATGATAAACGCAGTCCAAAACAAACCAACTGCGGTAATAATGTTTCCCGGAAGTTTCCCGCTCCCCACTAATCTGCCGCCGATTTGGGACGAAGCCATAATACCGATTGCCATAGGGATGAATAAATATCCCGATTTAGTAACAGAGTACCCTAAATATGTTTGCACAAAAAGGGGAATCAGGAAAAATCCGCCGATCATCCCCATGAATGAAATAAACGAAGCGATAATTGAAGCGGTAAATATTCTGTTTTTGAAGAATTTCAAATCAATAATCGGTTCTCTTTGGTTTTGCTCATACCAAATAAACCCGACCAGAGAAACGAATGAGACAATGTACGAAATAATACTTGCCTCGCTGCTCCAGCCCCATGTTTGTCCCTGATCAAGAACAAGAACAGTAGATCCAAGTGAAATACCCAGTAAAATAGATCCCTCAAAATCAAAATGTTTCAGATGCGTTGTTTGCTTTACGGTTTCTTGTATATATGTAAATGCCATATATGTACCCAAAAGACCGAGAGGAATATTGACATAAAAAACCGAACGCCAGGAGAAGGTATCGATTAACGGCCCGCCGAGCAAAGGTCCGAAGATAATCGCCGCAGCGAAGATACCCGACCACATACCCATGGCAATCGCCCGTTGTCGTTTATCAGTAAATGTAAAAGCGATAATGGAAAGCGCGATCGGGTAGTCGATAGAGACAGTAATTGCCTGCAGCACTCGGAAGAAAATAAGAGACGGATAGTTAAATGATAAACCTGCCATCGCAGAAGTCAGGGTAAAACCGACAATACCGAAAATATATAATCGTTTTCTGCCCATCATGTCTCCCAATTTCCCAAATACCGGAACGAAAATCGCGTTGGCGATAATGTAAGCAGTGGAAATCCAGCTTGCCTGTGTAACGGAAATGCCGAAATCCGAAATAATTTTAGGAAATGCCAAATTGACAATGCTACCATCAAGCCTTCCCAAAAAACTTGAGATCATCACCGTTGCCAGAACCATCCAGTGGTAACGGGTAAAACCGACTTGTTTTTGTTGTGTTTGTTTTTGTGCCATACATAAAAATGTTATTCCAAGTACTGGTCATTCCCGCGAAAGCGGG
>CAZAIV010000076.1:0-5244 GCA_964485315.1 uncultured Gammaproteobacteria bacterium | reverse complement strand
AACGGACGCGGCGGTCTGGTAAACAGGAGAGGTATTCCGAATCTTCGTCATGGTATTCTCCCTATGACCGATTGGGTTCTCGCTCCGATGGAAGATAAAGAAGGGAAGAAAACAGGTGAAATGAAATCATTGACTGAGTGGATACAAGGAGGAACAGGAGACGAAGTCAATTTAGGAAGAAATGAATTAGAGCGCATCGATATTCCAAACGACGCAGCACGAAAGTGGGCGGAAATCCCCGTATTGAACGCAAGCAACCTGTATGATCACCGCGAGACGCAGGAGTTTGACTTCGGGAAAATCATCAAACTTGATCACTATGGACGAAGCGTGATTGATTATCCTGCCGCGCAGAAAATGTTCAAAGAGAGATGGCAATTCATCCGTTATTCATTAGGATCTTCGGGAGGAAGGCCGCTGGATGAGAATCCGAAAAAACCGAAACGAAAGATGAGATGGTGGAGACGCGATTATAATACGGGAGACTATTCATTTGAAACCACGTCGGATGAAGATTATCTCTTCGGGGATACGGTACGGGAGTTGGCGAAACGAGCGCACAAGAGAAGGTTGAAAAAAATGAGCAAGGAAGAAAGAAAAAAATTGCAGTCCGAGCCGAAAGAATCGAACGATGCGGCTCATGAAAACGCCCGCGCGATGCTTAAAAAAGATATGGCCGATCAAATTCACGAGAGATTGGCGCATCCCGATTATCAAGAGAGGTGGTATGTGTCGCATTTGGATCGTATGAAGACGGTATATAGCAAATATGCGGCGCAGGAAATGGAAGTGAGCGAAAAGGAAACAGAGATTAAGCTTCCGTTTTTTGATAACGATGACTGGAAAGATATTCTGTGGGCTGCGAAGACAAGTATGCTCAAGATTTATGCAAAGCAGATCGGAGCGGAGGGCGCGCGTGGGTTCTTCACGGGAATATTTATGATGTTCGGACAGACATGGAAAAAGATATTCCAAGAAACCACAAAGTAGATAAACTGTTTAATTTCTCGGTCGAATTGCCGCTCTCAATATGGATTTGACGCCTCCTATAACAGGAAGTCTGCCTCTATATTCTGATGTAAGGGCGTTGATTACCCCTCCTGTTGGAATGCCTCTTGTCGGATCCCCTCGGCCGAATAATGACGATCCCATATATTTTACAGGCGCAAGTCCCGGCATGCCACCCGAGAACCCTGTCTTTACGGCGTTACCCAGATACGGTTTCGATTTTACCTTCAACGCATCTTTCATCATCATCGTGAGTTCCGGAATCATGAATAACAATCCGATTGCGAGAAGAGAACCGAATGTCGCAGTCGTATGAATATCAGTCGAGAGACTCAAATTGCCTACTAAAGGCGGAAGAAAGCTTTCGCTTCCCGGTTGGGCGATCGTGCCCATCTCCAGCAATACTCTTGCCAATAAAATCATGGCAAGAGATGCGGGGAACACTGCCATATATGCTATGATATGCCGAATCCATGTGCCGAATCCGAAACTGCTGCCGGGGATAAATCCTACCAGTATCCAAAGGGGAGCGACAATGACATCAATGATAATTATCGCGTACGCTTTAATCAACATAAACCAAATGCGAATGAGAACGACGAAAAGGGCAACCCCTACGATAAGAACAGCGATAATTTGCGTGAAAAAGTTCACCGCCTGATGGACACAGTCCGGTAGACTAACGCTAGGGGGGAGACCCATATCAACACAGTCTTTCCCGCTGGCCGGAAGCATTCCGTTAATAGCATCCGTAGCGACGTCTCCTAAATATTGCGAAGCATTGAGAGTCAATGAGACGATACCGTTACTGGAAATATTGGTAGGGACGGTCGTAGCGCCGGTTGCCGTACTTTGTATCCAAGACACTATACTGCCTCCTCCGTTTTTGACGTTTGTTGCTACGAGCGCGCTGAATTGCGCGACTTCACTCTCAAGTTGCGAGAGCGTTGCCTGCGTCTCCGGGTTGACGTTATTCCCTAAGTTATTCTTCGCCTGTGCAATACCTGACTGAATGTTTGATATGTCTGTTTGAATCGTCGCGTCGTTAGCATTGTTCATGGCATCGTTTTCAAGTTTTTGAGCGGCTGTAGCTATGGGTTGGAGCTTGGTTTGAGTGCTAGTCGGCAGAGTCTTTGCCTCCTGTGCGAGAATAGTTCCTTCACTGATGATTGATTCATATAATTGTTGGAGTCTGTTTTGAGGGTTTACGAAAATACTGCTGACGAAGGTAAGGGGATTATTATACACTCCTTCTGTCGCGCGCTGGATCGTCAGAGGATCGCTTGACTGACTCGCGATTAAATTAATTCCGAAATATGTCGCTGCCCACATGCAGTCTATCAGGACTCCGGCAATTGCGTATGAGAACGTAATAAGAAGAATACCGATAACGACTTTCGGAAGCTGATTTTGTAGAGAAATAACCGTTCGGGGATCAAGTTTTACCCGAAGCATAATCCCCAAACCGATCAGTAAGAAGACAAGCGTGAGCATAAGATATGCCAGATTCTTCGTGAAGTTCCAAATCGCTATCACGGGTGTTAACGCAGCAAAACCAGTCGTGTCATTTATAGCAGCAACTGCAGCATACGCGTGACCAGCGAATCCGAAGTTTTCTGCTAAATAATGTATGTATTGGCCGGTTGTCGCCGGCTGCATATAGAGTGCGCTAACGTAACTTGTCGAAAGACCCACGAGCCCCCCGATTCTCGGAGTTTGCGACGAGTCTGTCGAGCCATAACATTGATGGTTTGCTGTCACCGGATCAACTCCGACGAGTTGGCATACGACGGCGGATGTGACATCAAGCATGACACTCTGTATCCAAAGGTGCTGATCGGTTTGCGGATTGATTTGACTGGATAATGTTGGTTGATAGGATGAAGAACTATCGGCAAATGCAGATCGAGCGGAAAATGTTCCTGCGAAGAGAAAGGCAAGAAGAGAAAAGCACAACAATAATCCGGCAGAAAACCTCATATCATCAGTCTGAGTGATTTGGAAAAAGAAGTCAAGTTGGGCGGTGTTTTATTTGAATTAATATCCCTCTCATAGTACAATGCGACATAGATTCTAAGTCTCAAAACTCAAAAATCAAATCTCAAATACATATATCAAATCCGACATATTTTAGATTTAGTATGTAATTTTGAGTTTTGAGATCTAAGATTTGAGTTTGTTTTTGGAGAGGTCGCATAGTGGGCTAGTGCATCGGTCTTGAAAACCGACGTAGCAGCAATGTTACCGCGAGTTCGAATCTCGCCCTCTCCGCATAGAGGCTAAGTCTAAAAATAACTAAGTATTAAGATTTTTTCGAAGCTATTTTGTTTGAATCCCAGTTAGGTAAAACTTAGAAAGCATTTTGTTCTAATAAGTCTTCAGCTAAGGTTATGCCCTGCTTACCATAAAACTGATCATAAGCAAATACACCATCAGCCTTGGTTTTTTTTGCAATGATAACCACTGAGCAATCAATTAAGGTATTTTTTTTGCTACCAGCTGGATTAAAAAGCATAGCTGCTTCTTTTAGAACGTCGTTATCAACAATTTCAATAAATAGCTTATCATTTCTAAGCATTTCTATAAGGGATGTTGTAACAGTTGGGTTAGGTAAAACTCGTTGGAAAAGTGATATTATTTCAAAAACGACAGATGTGGGATATATAAGTTGGTAGCCTTTATTAGCTAACTTCTGGAAAGTCTGAGTTGCCTGAGCGTTTAATGGGTCATTGGGATTATAAATAGCAAAAATAGCATCTGAATCTACTATAACCTTTTTAGTGATGTGCGCCATACAAGATTTCATCCGCCTGCTCTCGCAGATTAGCAGGTAGACTTTTTAACTCCCCTCTATTCTCATGTGCCAATTTAAGCATATCTACAACAGTCTGAGATGCTTTAGCAGATTTTAGTCTCTCTAGATCCTCAAGAGAGACTATTGCAGCCTGCGGTTTTTCATTGGTTGTTAAAATTACTGTCTGCTTATTGAGCTTTACGGCTTCGATAATAGACTTGTAAGATTTTTGCAGATTTCTTGCTGGAATTATACTAACGTTTAACATAAAATCATTATAATAAATATGATATCATTTGTCAATATCTAGACGTGATATCGTTTATTGATATAAGCAGGGGTTACTGAGAATGTACGGCTCTATGCAATGCACATTGTATAAAAATTGGAATGTAGTAATCGTTTAGATTTCGTGCGTAAAAAGTTTTGACGTCGTCTACGGCTTCCCGCACTTTTTTGATGTCCTTCTTATCTATAATTATTTCACTTTGTTTAGTTACTCATGTTACGCAGTTACTATGTTTCTGGCCTGTCCAGAATCGATTCCGGATGCGCTCTACGCCAGCTGGCGGATCGCTTACCAGAAACGTATTTGCGTAAGGTGAGTTAGTTATTTTACCCAAATATTAAAGGTAAGGATACCTATTTGGCAGCGAAAGACAATTGCATGATCAGAATTACAACATATTGTAAGGGATAAAAACTATAAAAGAGATACCTTGCTTGATGCCCCTTTTTTTTATTATATTTAGCAATAAATATAAGAGAGAAAAGGCCTAGAAACTCATAAAATGAGTCTAGATAATAAAATGACAAATCTATATGACGCGAGGCCTCAAAAAAGATTGTTACATACGGGAAAAAGAATAAAATTACCACTTGAGCTAGGATCATTTTGTTCAGCTTATTGTAGAAAAGATAATAAGAGATAATTGTAAGGATTCCAGCTGCCCCATAATCTGTCCTCAGCACATCAGATAGGACTAATGCTCCAATTGTTGCGAGAACCCAAATAACTTTTCTGGAAGATTGTTTCATAACAGTTATTACACATAACCCTAAAAAAAGAGTAAAAACGACATTTAATCCTTCAAAGGAGGGGTTTTCTTGCAAGTTTGCATAGAGAAAAGGAATTTGAGAGATTAAAGCAAGCAAGAAAAGTCGTATTGCATAGTTGTTTATATTTCTAGTATGGATTGCGCCGTTAGCAATAAGCCAAGCAAACAGAGGGAAAGACAATCTGCCTACTGCGCGAAATAAGAGAATATGTGGGAAGAAAAATAACCCGACATGGTCAATAATCATTGTTATAATTGCAATGATTTTAATCGTAAAAGTAGTCATAGTAGCATATATAGTATAAACAATAATCTCTCAGTTATAGTAAGTTCTTCTTCATGGTACTGAGCCAGGAGATGGTATCCACTCCAGGGACCTAAATC
>CAZAIV010000075.1:0-8698 GCA_964485315.1 uncultured Gammaproteobacteria bacterium | reverse complement strand
TCAAATCTCAAATCTCAAATACAAAACGTAAAATTAAAAAGTTTCTAACATACGGGTTACAGCGTAACGCGGATATAAATCCGGAGATGTTTCCTTTTAAGAATGGGTTGCTTGGGGATTTTAATAGATATAATTGTCTGGCTGCGATTTCTGTTTGCCTGGAATTGGGAATCGATCCGAAGATTATCCGATCGGGAATTGCGGATTTTATAGCGCCGGAGGGAAGAACGGAAATAGTCTTTGCGAAAGACTTTACGGTGATGATAGATTTTGCTCATACACCAAATGCACTCGAACAATTATTATCTTCGATTAAAAATGATGCACAATTTAACGGAAGGATAATACATGTCTTCGGTTCAGCCGGCAAACGTGATCAAACGAAAAGACCATTGATGGGAAAAGTATCAGATAGATATGCTGATATTATTATTTTGACATCCGAGGATCCGAGAAACGAATCAGTTGATACTATAAACGACGAGATTACATCGGGAATTCAGAATTCAGAATTCAGAATTCAGAATAAAAGATTGTATAAAATAAATGACAGACAGGAAGCGATTGATAAGGCGATTGAACTTGCCCAAAAAGATGATATCGTAGTAATCACGGGGAAGGGGCATGAGAAATCTATGAATATGGGTCACGGAGAGATTCCGTGGAGCGATTACGAAGCGGTGAAGAAGGCGATTGGGAAGAAGAGTTTATAAAGTTGAAAAACAATTGTTGTATGCTGTGAAGAGAAGGTGCGAAGCTAAACCAAATGAAAGGTGGAATAAGGGTGTTTATAAAGTTGACAAAAAAATATAATCATTCATTTTTTTGTCATCCTGGAGAGGCAACGACCTCGATAGGATCTAATGATTCTATCGCTTTGCCACATCTGGCGTGGCTTCGCTCCAGAATGACAGCTCGAAAGGAGAATCATTAATTTATGAAGAGGGTTTCATCAATTTATTTCGTCGGGATTAAGGGAGTCGGTATGACGCCTCTGGCGATTATCGCAAAAGAAGCGGGAATGAACGTGTCGGGGTCAGATATCGATGCAACATTTATTACAGACAACGCATTAAAGAAAAAGGACATTCATGTATTTGAAAACTTCAACGCGGCACATATTCATGATATTGACTTGGTTATTACCACAGTTGCGCATAACGGTTTGAAAAATCCCGAAGTTATCGCTGCAAAAGAGAAAGGTATTCCGGTATGGACACAAGCGGAAGCAGTCGGCACATTTATGAAAGGCAAGATTTTCGGAAAATCATTTACGGGAATTTCTATAACCGGTACACATGGAAAAACGACCACAACGAGTATGATTGCTACGATGTTGCAGCAAATTGGCGGTGAGTTTGATCCTTCTTATGTCATCGGCACCTCTGAAATTCCTTCTTTATCACAAGGTTTGCCTGGCCATTTAGGTAAGGGGAATTATTTCGTCGCCGAAGCTGATGAATACGCGGGTGAGTATGAAGAAAATGGAGAAACAAAGAAACAAACCAGATTTCTCTGGCAGCATCCCGAATATCTCATTATGACAAGTCTGGAGTTTGACCATCCGGACGTGTATGCATCTATCGAGGACATTGAAAAAAGCTTTTTACAATTCGCAAAGCAATTATCTCAAGAAGCAGTGTTAATCTATAACGGAGACGATATACGATTACAAAAAATTGCAAGTCAGATAAACTGTAAAAAAGTCTCTTATGGATTTGGAGATGCTCATGATTTTGTTTTGTTGAAAAATCAAATACAGGAGGGCAGCAGCGGAGTTCATTTTTCAGTCAGTTATCAACAGCAACAGTATGATTTTGATATGCAGGTAAATGGTGTGCATAATGCATTGAATGCGACTGCAGTCGTTGCCGTCGGTCAGAGTTTGGGTCTATCGTTTACGCAGATTCATCAAGGTCTACGGCATTTTCAAGGTTCGAAACGACGCTTAGAAAAAATTATTCCCACAAATCCAAATTTGCCAATAGAGCCAATTTACTATGATGATTATGCGCATCATCCGACAGAAATTAAGGCATCATTGGAAGCCTTACATTCACTGTATCCAAATCAAAAAATTGTTTGTATTTTTCAGCCGCATACGTATTCGCGGACGAAGGCGTTATTTAATGAGTTTGCCGGCGCGTTTGACGATGCTGACGAAGTTATTTTAACCGACATTTTTGCTTCAGCCAGAGAAAAACAGGATCCGTCTGTTTCTTCAAGACAATTGGCGCAGGCTATGAAAAAAACAAAAAATGAAGTATCATATCTGCCTATGCTGTCCGATGTGGTAAAATATCTACATTCCCGGCTGTATCCGGCGGATACGGTTATCATTACCATGGGTGCGGGAGATGTGTATACTATTTTAAGTGAAAAGTGAAAAGTGAAAAGTGATAAGTGAAAAGTGAAAAGTGAAAAGTGAAAAGTGAAAAGTGAAAAGTGAAAAGTGAAAATGAAAAATGTCAGCGGTAAATATATCATTTCCGGAGGTAATAAACTGGTCGGATCGGTGAAACCTTCGGGTTCGAAAAATGTTGCGTTGAAAGCGTTAGTAGCGGCATGCTTAACCGACGAAGCGGTGACGATCCACAACGTTCCTCTGATATCAGACTTTTTTGTCATGGCTGAAATTATTAAAGAATTGGGAGGGACTATTGATATCAACGACCATACAGCTATAGTGCAGATGAAAATAATTGGAAAAACAAAAATTACTCTAGATCAAGCAGCACACATTCGTGCGTCTTCTATGTTTTTAGCACCACTTTTGGCACGACATCATCAGGCAACGATTCCGAATCCCGGCGGATGCCGCTTGGGAGCCAGGCCGATTGACCGAACGATTGACGGATTAATGCAAATGGGTGCGCTCATTGACTACCAAAGCGAAGACGGATATTTCCATGCAAAAACCGATGGTTCGGAAAGAGTCGGTTTACATGGATGCGAATATACATTTGCAAAGAGCACGCATACAGGAACAGAAACACTTATGATTGCCGCGTCTTTGGCAAAAGGGAAAACAATCTTACATAATGCTGCCGCAGAACCCGAGATTGACGAACTGATTGATGTACTCAATAAAATGGGAGGGAAAGTGAAACGTGTAAACGTACGGGAAATTGTCATCGAGGGAGTAAAAAAATTGCATGGCGCAGAGTTTACTATCGGTGCTGACAGGAATGAAATTGTTACATTCGCAATTGCCGCCGTAGCATCAAAAGGCGACGTGTTCGTTGAGGGCGCAAAAGTACAAGGATTGAAAGAGTTTATTGATGTTCTTCGAAATGCAGGCGGTGGAGTTAAGATGCAAAAAAACGGCATTCGATTTTTTTATAGACAGCAATTACATGCAATTGATGTTACCACGTCTCCATATCCCGGATTTATGACAGACTGGCAGGCTCCTTGGGCTGTTTTGATGACGCAGGCACAAGGAGCTTCAATCATTCACGAGACTGTTTTTGAAGATAGATTCAGTTATGTTTCGCAATTAAGAAAAATGGGCGCCAGGGTTGACTTATTCAATCCTGAAGTGAAGGACAAAAAGAAATTATATAATTTCAATCCGGATGATGACCATCCGGGATTTTTTCATGCCGCAAAAGTACATGGACCAACAAATTTACATGATGCAGTTGTAGTGGTTTCTGATTTACGCGCAGGTGCTTCCTTAGTTGTGGCTGCACTAATTGCTAAAGGAGAAAGCGTGGTCCACGGAGTGAATATAATTCAACGCGGATACGAGGATTTTGAGAAACGTCTGCAGAAATTGGGCGCAAATATAAAAATGAAAAAAGATGAATAATATAGTTGATTATCAGTCTTTCGGAGGAATCATTCTTGCAGCCGGCAAAGGAAAACGGATGAACGTAGTCGATATGAATAAAGTTACAATGCAGTTAGCCAATAAACCGATGGTTTTGCATATTGTTCATTTTATGCAGTCTTTAAATTTCGGCTCTATTATTTTAGTCGTTGGTCACCAAAGAGAGTCAGTGCAGCAGGCCTTACAGGGAGAATCTGTCACTTTTGTTGAGCAAGCCGAACAACTGGGAACAGGAAACGCGGTATTAACTGGTATGAGCGTCCTACCTGAAAATATAAAAAATGTATTTGTGGTCTATGGAGATGATGCAGTACTTTACTCTGAGAAACAGAGGCATATTATAGAGAAGCTTTTCGAAAAACATTTTACCTCGCATGCTCAAGTTACATTTTTAACAATTGAGCAGGATGAACCTTTTGGTTTAGGAAGGATAATTCGGGATGACAGAGGAAAATTAGTAGCAATGGTTGAAGAGAAAGACGCTACTGAAGAACAAAGAAAAATTAAAGAGATAAATCCAGGATGTTTTATTTTTAATGTAGATTTTTTAAAAAAATATCTTCCAGATATAGAAAAGAGTCCGGTAACTGGTGAATATTATATTAATAGTTTAATAGATTTGGCTATCAAGAATCATGAACACATTGAAACATTACAAGGAGGAGAATTGATTTGGCGCGGAGTAAATACACCTGAGGAATTACAGGCTGCGGAAAAGTTATTTTTTATAAATAAATCATGAATGAGTCAAATATTATCATTGAACAGGTAACAAATTTTTCTGATTCTCTTACGAAGATTCTTAATAAAATGCTTATTCAATTAAATGCTGATTCGATCCCATTATCAGACAAAGACGTACAAGAAATGCTTACTTCTCCATGCAATTATTTATTCTTTGCCAAAGTAAAAGATTCAGGCGAAGTGATAGGAATGGTAACATTAGTTGTTTACAGAATTCCCTATGCGTTGAAAGGAGTGATTGAAGATATCGTAGTTGATTCGAATTATAGAGGACAGGGTTTTGGAGCGAAACTTATCGAGACTGCAATTGCTCAGGCAAAGAAAAAAGGTGTGAAATATGCAGATTTGACTTCACGTCCTTCCAGAGGATCAGCAAATCGTTTATATAATCGTTTGGGTTTCGTGCAGAGAGAAACGAATGTATACAGAATCAATTTCTAATATAGGACTCTCTTATGTGCGGGATTTTCGGATATGTCGGGAGACAATCTAACGCTGCCTCAATTGTATTAGACGGTTTAAAACTGTTGGAGTATCGTGGGTATGATTCATGGGGAGTAGCTTCTAGAGTTAAAAGTGAAAAATTAAAAGTGAAAAGTTCTTTTATTGTTGAAAAACATGTAGGGAAAATCGGCGATTCTGCTTTGAAACCCGAACTCAAAGAATCTTCTAATTTGGCGATTGGACATACCCGATGGGCAACTCATGGGGGAGTTACTGAGAAGAATGCCCATCCTCATTTGGATTGCTCAAAGACAATTGCCGTAGTGCACAACGGTATAGTTGAAAACTTTGCCGTATTGAAAGCAGAACTGCAAAAAAAAGGCCATACTTTTCTATCCGAAACAGATACGGAAGTTATCCCTCACCTGATTGAAGAAAATTTGAAGCGGGAAGGATTTGCGACGTCTGTCCGTGATGCATGTAATCGTTTGCGCGGAATGAATGCGATTGTTGTTGCATACACTCCATCTTCGGAAATAATTGCCGCAAAGACAGGCTCTCCTCTCGTCGTCGGCATCGGAAAACAGGAATTGTTTATCGCTTCGGATGCTGCGGGCATCGTGAAACATACGAAAAAAGTCATTTTCCTCAAGGATAATGAGATGGTTATATTAGGGGAGAATGCCCAAATGTTTTCTTTACCGGAAGGGAAGAAACTGAAACCTTCGATAACGATGGTGGACTGGAAGATTGAAGACGCGACTCTGGGTACGTACAAACATTTTATGTTGAAAGAGATATATGAACAATCCAAAGTCATACGCAATATCGCGGAAACCTATCAGGATCAAATCCGTTCATTAGGGAACGTTATTTCTCATGCGAAAGGAACTTTTTTCATCGGAGCAGGAAGCGCATCGTACGCATGTCTGACGGGCACATACCTTTTCTCCAAAATTGCGCATAAGCATGTTAATATGGCTTCAGCTTCTGAGTTTAATTATCTTGAGGATTTTCTGAATAAGAACAGTTTGATTATCGCATTGTCACAGTCGGGCGAGACGATCGATATCGTTGAACCGCTGAGCCGCGCCAAAAATAAAAAGAGTAAGATTGTCGCGATGGTGAATGTTCTGGGATCGACGCTTTACCGCATGGCGGATTATAAACTCTTACTCGGCGCCGGGCCGGAGAAAGCAGTGGCTTCAACGAAGGCGTATCTGGCCAAACTGGCTGTTTTGCTCGGATTGTCATTTGCGATACGAAACGAGATTGATCTGGCAAAAAAACATTTGCTCGCCGCAGCGGATGAGATAGACAGATTGCTCGAACCGGCTTCGACTCTTGTGATTGAGAAAATCGCCGAAAAACTTGTCAACGCACCTCACATCTATACGATCGGCAGGGGAGTTTCCTACCCGACAGCCTTGGAAGCAGCGATGAAGATAAAAGAAGTAAGCTATATTCATACGGAGGGATTAGCGGGCGGAGAGTTGAAGCATGGTCCGTTAGCTTTGATAAGTAATGGCAGTCCGTGTATAGTCTTCGCTCCGAATGATGAAACATACGACGCGATTATCTCAAATGCGACAGAAATAAAATCTCGCGGAGGAATGATCATCGGCATTGGTTCGAAAAATTCAAGCGTTTTCGACTATTGGATAGAGGTTAAGGATGTCGGCGAAGCGTGCGTTTTGACACAAATAGTGCCGATGCAGCTTCTGGCATATCGATTAGCTTTGTTAAAGCATCTTGATCCGGACAAACCGCGAAATCTTGCCAAAAGCGTGACGGTGAAGTGAAAAACTTCTAAGATATACATCAGAGAGAAGGTGTGAAGCTATAACTCTAGAAAGTTATCTCGAGTAGGGACTTATAGTACTTGACTTGAGTTACTTATATCTGTATACTATAGGAAATATGATAAAAGAAACAGATCCGTTAATACGCTTAGCCGGAAAAGTAAGACAGATTGATCGAGCAATTAGCAAATCAAAGGATGTTGTGGCTAAGCTGGGCACGGAAAATGGTCCAACAAGCTTAATGATTTCGGATAATCTTTCTCCTCAAGAAATGCTTCACAGAATGGCACGAATAGCGTCGATTAAAAGTAAATATCAACAGATTACCATACAGGCTCTTTCGCAGCATAGAACGCTTATGAGTGATAACCTCAATGGACAAATTGATTTACCGCGTAGAGATGCTGAGCTTGACCACTTGAAAGTACAGGCAGGTTATGATGAAAGCATGGGACTTGATGATATGAATGAAGATGATCCACGCTTTCAAGCTATTTACAATCATGCAAGGGAAACGACAAAGTTGAAAGCAGGTGTTAATTTACATAGGCGCTGGAAATTGGAAAAAAAATCAATAACAGATATGAGATTAGGTCATGAGGATACCTACTACGTTCGATTGCCAAACGGCAAGTATGCAATTACTCCGGATGCCACAGGTGCGTATATGATAGATCAGCTTACAAACACAAATGAAGGAAACCCAATTAACCATGCGGAAGCGACGCTTGAAATGTTCGGTTACCGGGGAACAAAAACAAATGCTCGAATCAGCGGACTTTACCAAAAGACGTTTATGCTCAGAGGAAAAGTAAGAGGGGGCACTGTGCATAGAGCGCTGAAAGATACTGATTATGAAATGGTAAAAGTACGAGATAGTCAGCGAGCGGATACAGGGACTAGCAGCGTTAATTATTACCTCGTAGAAAAAGCTAAACAGTTATTGCCGTCTCAAACAACAGAAGAACAAGATAATAAAAACACTACTGAAGAGAAATCTACAAAACGAATCCAGGAGGTAATGCTTCGCGGTATTGATCGGGTATTTATAGATCAAACAAGCGCGGCAATTAGAGATATTTTAAGAGTCCGGAGTTTACATAAAACGGGCATAATAGCTCAGGAAGAACGTAAACAGGCAGAGCAGTTATATTCACAGTTTTTAATGCAGCAACCTATTTCCGAAGTTGTTGATGCAGTAATCAGCGTACTTGCCCGCGAGGAAAGCCATATTCAAAGTCCTGTCTTTATTGAGCTGCTGGGTATTCTAAAATACAGATCGCAAACAAAGCCGTTACGTACCAATGAAATTGCAAAGGCATTATATCCACAGGAAAGCGCAGAAGAAGGCATTCTACACGCGAATGGCTTCATGTACGCGCATAGAAACCGATTATGGTACGATAATATAGGCATAAACCTTGAAGCTGATCAGGATACTCAAGGCAGCATGGATCTGCAACGATTTGCTATGTTTCAGAAATATGGGATGCCGGGTACCTTTTCAGAGCCACAAAATTATTACCTGGCCTTTTGTCCCACCCGGCCAGTTGCCATCAAGTGGAGTAGACAGATTTCAAAGGATCGCAGACAGAGAAAAAGTGTGCGGACGAAGCTAATGTGGCAAGATCCTGATGTCCGATCAAGAATAATTGCAGGAACAAAGCAATATTTAGAAAGAATATGGAGTGATCCAGAAAGTAGAGCACGACGGCTTGCTCAAGCACATTCACCAGAGGCAAATGCCAAAAGAAGAGCTACTCGGCTTAAACGAATGGAACGAGCTATTTAAGATTTACTAAGAAATCCGATAGAATCCTAATCCTAGTACTCTTTTTTTAATTTCCCTTAACATAAAATGGTTAAATTGAGC
>CAZAIV010000074.1:0-1834 GCA_964485315.1 uncultured Gammaproteobacteria bacterium | reverse complement strand
CAAGAATACTATCATATTCCTGGGTTATTTCAATCGTTTCTATATACCTGTACTGGCTCACTTAATATACCAGGTGAAAAAAATATGATTACGTATGAGGATTTTGCTAAAGTTAATATTCGAGTTGGGAAAATAATTGAAGTAAAAGATTTTCCCGAAGCCAGAAAACCGGCATATAAATTACAAATTGATTTCGGACCGGAAATTGGCGTGAAGAAGTCATCAGCGCAAATAGTCCAAAATTATAGAAAAGAAGAACTAATTGGCTGGCAAGTGATAGGCGTGGTAAATTTTCCTATTAAACAAATAGGGCCTTTCATATCCGAAGTATTAACACTTGGGGTTGAAGATGAAGCGGGGAATGTTGTGCTGTTGTCGCCGACGAAAGATGCGAAGTTAGGAAGTAAAATGTTTTAATATTTGCTATACTTGTGGATATGCGGTATTCACATTACTTTCCTAAGACAGTGAAGGATGCTCCGAAGTATGAAGTGGCGGTTAACGCAAAGTTGTTATTGCGAGGCGGTTTTATCGATAAACTAATGGCCGGGTCGTATACGTTGCTGCCGCTCGGAAGACTGGTCGAACGAAAAATTGAAGATATCATCCGTGAAGAAATGAACGCAACCGGAGCAATGGAAATGCTCATGCCTCTTTTACATCCGAAAGATATTTGGAACGAAACAGGAAGATGGGATACAGCGGCTGAAGTAATGTATCAATTCGCAAAAGATGAACGGGAGTACGCGTTATCATTTACTCATGAAGAGATTGTCATGGACATCATCCGAAAACATATCACAAGTTATAAGGATTTACCGGTAAAGGTGTATCAATTTTCAACCAAATTCCGTAATGAGCCAAGGGCGAAATCAGGTATTTTGCGCGGTAGAGAATTTTTGATGAAGGATTTATATAGCGCTCATACAACAAGGGAAGATTTGATGAAATATTATTGGGAAGTTGCCGATAGTTATTTGCGTATCTTTAAACGATTGGGCTTGGAAGTAAAAATTACAGAAGCGTCCGGCGGAGTGTTTACAGAAGAGCATACACATGAATTTCAAGTTCCTTGTGAAACCGGAGAAGATACTATTTACTGGAAAGACGATTGGAAATTCGCGAAGAATAAAGAAGTAATGGCGGAAGAAGAATTACAAGATGCTTCATTGTCTACGTCTAGGGCGATTGAAGTGGGTAATATTTTCCCATTGGGACTCAGATATGCGGAGAAAATGGGAGTAACATTTATGGATGAAAGCGGTACTCGCCGACCGATATGGTTTGCTTCTTATGGCATTGGTCCGACCAGAGTTATGGGGACAATTGTCGAAGTCTCGCATGATGATCAGGGTATTATCTGGCCCGAATCGGTAGCGCCGTATCAGGTTCATCTGATCGGAATTATGAATAATGAATTAGAGATTAGAGAGAAAGCTGAGAAAGCGTATCGGCAACTGCAGGAAGCAGGTATAGATGTTTTATATGATGATCGGGAGAACGCAGGCGCAGGAGAGAAATTTGCGGATTCGGATTTGGTCGGTATTCCGGTACGGTTAGTTGTCAGCTCTAAATCTGGTGATAAAATTGAGTGGAAAAAACGGAATGAAAAGGGAGCAGAGCTTTTATCTCTCGAAAAAGTAATCAGCAAATTGAAACCTCACTAAAGACCGAAGAATGGTATTCCGAAGAATTTCAGCCAGAAAAAAGTATATGCTCCGAGAAGTATAATTCCCCCAATAATGAAGAGAAGCGGCAGTAAAGAAGATTTTCTTTGTTCCGCCGGCTTTTCCGGACCAACGACTGTCGTTACTGTCGGCGCAGTATTCATAAC
>CAZAIV010000073.1:0-4138 GCA_964485315.1 uncultured Gammaproteobacteria bacterium | reverse complement strand
GTACAGGGTCTGATTCAAAAACAAGGTGTTTTTCTAAGAACACCAAAAGTAAGATCAAAATTAAAGTTTTTAAGCGCATTGAGCGCGACGCAATCAGAATTACTCATCGGCCTGACGTGCCTTACCGCGGCAGTTATTTTTATATACGTACGGCAGAATGTTTTAATATTTGCCCTTGGCACAATGCTTCTTTGGGAGGGAGGATTGTTTATGTCCGCGCCTGTTTACAGTCTTATTAGTACATCAAAGTATTCTCCGCCCGAAGTTGCCGTACGCGGAGAAAGAGGGATCAGCGAAAACTTTGCAGCTCGTTGGATATTTATCACCATGGCCGCAATTACGCTGTCATTTTTGCTCCTTAAACTGCTGCCATCCCCCACTAAACCTGCGCCATATAACAGGTTTCAACCATCTGAAGTTACTGTTCCGGGAGTAGCAGTTTCACCTGTCCCGTCTCCATCTTATACAGTTACTCCAACGCCTACAAAAACCACATCCGCTTCTACTACACCTTCTCCTGCAATTTCTCTATCGCCGAGTTTAATGCCCAGTGTTTCTCCAAAACCCTCCCCGACTCATAGTTTACATAGGAATCCTACACAGACTGTAACTCCAAGTTTATCTGGTAGTCCTTCTTTACCATCTGGTACAATTTCACCAACTACTCACCCAAGCGGTAAACCTACGCTCACTATCCTTGTTCCCACTCCGACCGTATAAAACAAATTTCATTCATAAATTTTTGACTTGGTAATGAACATGTAACAGGCCATGCTTTTTGACACGATCCTGTCATCCTGAACGTGAGTGAAGGATATTATGCTACCTTGAAACTTTTCGTCACACAAGTTTCGGAATAGTAAATTCGGGGATTATCGGCAAGTTATATTATTTCCAAACCAGCTACTTGAGGACGGGGGATATTTTCTCCTATCCCCACAGCGTGCGCAAATCTATGAGCTCCATACTTATTCCTGACACCGACATACGTGTCCCCATTAAGTCCGTGTTCGACGTGTGTTGTCTGATTCGTTTTCCTTGTATAGAGCGCATACCCCGGTAAAAGAGGCACTGCTTTCAGATCTTCCCCGACTTCCCGTGAAATCGGATATGATTTTCCAGAATCTCCTTTCGTATATTTCCCGCTTTCAAGAGAAAAAGTATATGAGGGGAAAACTTGTTTTATCCGGCCGGATGTTTCTCCCGTTACCTCTTTCGGTTTCGTTTCAAATCGCAAAATAACAGTGTGATACGCCATGTCTGCATTTGCCAACCGGATCACCGAGTCATTCGGTCTATCTTCACAAACAATATTGACGAAAGGAGAGAAAAAACCCATAGACCGTTCATGCGGATCGTATGCATAATGAATAGTCGTGCCAAGCTCCCCTTCTCTCAAATGTTCTGTGTCTACGAGAGGCAATATATAAGCAAAGTTCATCAGATATGCTTGGTGCGCATCAGGGGATACATGCTCAACACTTCTCAATGCTATCGGGGAATAATAAGACATAAGAGGCGCAAAGTCAATATTTTACTCTTTGACAATCCTATAAGAATATACTAAAATACACACAACTATAATCAAACATGGAAGACAATAATCTAAAACATTTCCTCACTCCGTTGGAGGTTGCGCACGAATTGCAACTGAATCTCCTCACGATCTATCACTATATCCATCAGAAAAAACTTATGGTAGTCAAAATAGGAAGAAACTATCGAATCGACAGAAAAGACTTTGAGAAATTTATAGAGGCGAATAAAATGTGATAATTCGCTCTTTTTTTTCTCCCTGCCCAGCCGTAAAAATTACTGCTGGGCTTTTTTTGAGGAAAACAATATGAAAATCAAATCAATTTCACTGATTATTCCGACATTTAATGAGGAAGCAAATATCTTCCCGTTGGTAAAGATGATAGACAGCGTCATGCAGCGTCATTTGATTGACTATGAGCTGATATTCGTTGATGATCATTCAATGGATAACACAGTCAGGACAATCAATTTGCTTGCCGATAGGTTCCCGATTATTGTCGTGGAAAAGGCCGGCAGGAAAGGGAAAGCGTATTCCATCATTCAAGGAGCTTCGCATGCCAAATACGACGTGCTCGGGTTCATCGATGCGGATTTACAGTATCCTCCTGACTCTATTCCTACAATGCTGCATAAAATTGAAAGAGGAGCCGATGTTGTCGTCGTCAATAGAAAAAAGTATAAAAGTCATCCTATCCGTCGCGTCGGAAGCCGGATATTTAATCTTGTTTTCGGAGAAATGCTCTTCGGACTGAAATTTGACATACAAACAGGATTGAAAATCTTCACAAAAGAAGCATTTCAGACAGTTAATTTTCCCCCGTCATCCGGCTGGTCGTTTGATCTGGAGTTTCTGTATAGAGCACGCTTCTATGGATTCAAAATCAAAAGTATCGATATCACATTCGAAAAACGGATAAACGGGAAGTCGAAAATTTCATTCTTCCGAAATGGCTGGGAGCTCGCGAGAAATTCAATCCGTCTGAAATTTAAAGAGGTGTACCCCATACACATACCTCCGAAAAAAACCGGCATGATCGGCGCCGGAATACGCTTCAACGGGAAAAAATACACTGTTCATTCTACGCTTGACCATTCGCAGTCAGCGTTGCAGACATTCAAACGGCGCCAGGTGATTTTCATGATCAATCTAATACTGATTTTTTTCATCGGTTTTCTGACCCTTCCCCTTTTGACAATACAAGTGTTTATCGGAGCGCTCAGTTTTATTTATCTGCTCGACGTTCTGTTTAATCTATATATCAATACCAGAAGCCTAACAAACTATAAAGAGCTTCCGATAGCAAGAGAAGAACTGACCGCGATTGATGATGCAGCGCTGCCTATATACTCGATTCTCTGCCCGCTGTATAAAGAAGCTCATATTATCCCGCAATTCATTCAGGCAATCTCCCTGCTTGATTACCCAAAAGAGAAACTGGAAGTGCTTCTGTTACTCGAAGCGGACGATACGGAAACGATCAAAGCCGTGAGAGACATGATCCTTCCCAGATATTTCCGGCGGATCGTTGTTCCTTCTTCCAATCCGAGAACAAAACCGAAAGCATGTAATTACGGCTTGCATCATGCGAAAGGCGAATACCTGGTCATTTTTGATGCGGAAGACAGACCCGAACCGTCACAATTGAAAAAAGCGTATCTCGGGTTTCAAAAAGTCGATGCGCAGACGATCTGCCTTCAGGCAAAACTGAATTATTATAACCCGCACCAAAATATACTTACCCGCTTGTTCACCGCAGAGTATTCTTTATGGTTTGATATCACACTTACAGGATTACAGTCACTGCAGACCAGCTTACCGTTGGGCGGGACAAGCAACCACTTTAAAACGGATGTCCTGAAAGACCTGAAAGGCTGGGATGCATTCAACGTCACAGAAGATGCAGACCTCGGCATCAGACTTTTCAAAAAAGGGTATAAAACAGCGATATTCGATTCATTAACACTGGAAGAAGCAAACAGCAGATTGGGAAACTGGCTTCGCCAGAGATCCCGCTGGATCAAAGGGTATATGCAGACTTATGCTGTGCATACAAGAAGTTATTTCGCTAAGGACGAAGACGCCAATTGGCATACCCTTATCTTCCATCTGGTGATAGGAGGGAAAATTGCCTTTATTCTGATCAACCCTATTCTCTGGGTCGCGACAGCCAGTTACTTTTTATTGTATGCGTATGTCGGTCCGACCATTGAGTCGTTTTACCCGGCAGTCTCATTTTATACGGCTGCTTTTTCTCTGGTCGTCGGGAATTTCCTCTTTCTCTATTATTACATGATCGGACTTGCCAAACGAAATGAATGGAGCCTGATCAAATATGCGCTCCTCGTTCCATTCTATTGGCTTATGATCAGTATCGCAGGAGGCATCGCGCTCTTCCAGCTCATCGTAAAACCGCACTACTGGGAAAAAACAAATCACGGACTGAATAGCAATCAGGAAATAAATTTCGTTCCGCAGGAAAGCCCGGTCAATCATTTCAGCTCGACACCTGAAGTGGTTATTTTTGATACGAAAAGTAAATGGTTCATTTTCATGAATACGATGAAAAAATACATGAAGAGCGCCGGTAAAAACGCGCAT
>CAZAIV010000072.1:0-6373 GCA_964485315.1 uncultured Gammaproteobacteria bacterium | reverse complement strand
GATCTTTTTAACTCTATTAATGAGCGGCTGCAAAAAGAGGGGCTCTTTGGGAATATATTTTACTTCATCGACGCGTCAACGATCATTACCAAATCTGCACTCTGGGAAGAGCGGGACAAAGCCATTAAAGATGGGCATGACAAATTGAACAATCTGGTTGTCAAAGAGTATGCTGCGGATAAAGAGGCACGATGGGGGGCGAAATCAAAGAAGAACATCTGGTTTGGCTACAAGCGACATACGGCTGTGGATATGCGGTATGGATTAATTAGTAAAACAACAGTCACACCAGCCAATGTGTTGGACTATCAAGTCGTGGAGCAAATCTGTCCGAACCAAGGATATATTTTCATGGACAAACTCTATGATACCAAAGGAACAGATAAGAAAATCAAAGCCAGTGGCTGCTCACCTGGAACCATTCGGAAAAACAATAACCCCAACAAGGACCCTGATTTGGATAAGTGGCGGTCTCATATGCGGATGCCATATGAGGGTACATTCTCCAAATTACCTAAACGAGCCAGATACAGAGGAAAAACAAAAGTAGCATTTCAAAACTTCGGAGAATCCATCGCCTACAATCTCAAAAAAGCTATGCAATATCTCCCGCAGTCAGTATATCGGTAACATTTTTCCTAAAACATTCCAATATTTTTGATCAAAATTGACCTGCTGATTGCATTCGTCGACAGTCCCGTAATACGCTTATTCACGCATATTTCGGCGTGGACTTAGAGCTTGTATGGAAAATCGTTGAGAAGGATATTCCAGAATTAAAACGAGAGATTAAAGTTTTTGTAAATGAGCGGAGTACCATGTTCGAAGATAAACCTATAAATGAGTAAAAACAATACTGAAACACGGGTAGGGTAAATCAATAAACTAAATCTGACACTGCAGTGATACGTCCGGAATATAAAAATATTCCTTTTGTTGCTCAATAATGATTCTAACGTCGTGCACGATGCGGAGCTATGCCGTTTGGAGCATATTGATCAATACACAAACAGGCGACGATTTGTGTATACTACAATAACGATGGCAGATAAACATCCTTCTCCTTGGTTGACCCATGACGCGCTTTTGCTCTCGCTCTCTGCTTTTTTTGCTGACCTTGGATATCAGGCGGTTACGGCGTTATTCCCTCTTTTTTTAGTTATGCAACTCCACCAATCGGTAATTGTGTATGGAATCGTTACAGGCTTGAGTTTCGGCGTCGGATCATTTTTTGCTTATCTTGGCGGGAAAGCGGGAGACAAATTTAATAAGAAAAAAGTAGCGATATTTGGTAATCTTTTTATTCCGTTGATGTCACTTTCCGGTTTATTCCCGCATGTATGGATTGCCAGTATTTTATTTATTCTCGGCTGGTGGTCACGGTATTTTCGTACTCCTGCACGGCGGTCTTTGCTGGTTGAAGTATCGCCTCCCCATCACCGTTCAAAAGTGTTCGGCTTTTTACATGCCATGGATATAGGAGGCGGGATGCTTGCCGCTTTTAGCGCACTTTTTCTTCTTTTTTTGAAAGTGCCGATTGATACGATCCTTCTGTTGACTGCTATACCTCTTTTTATCTCAACCGGTGTTTTGTTTTTCGTAACCCAGGAGAAAAAATATACAGTAATACAATCTTCAAACAGGCAACAAGCCAAAAGCGAAAAAAGACATCTGCTCGCAAACGGCACATTCGTTGCTTTACTGATCGCGGCGACACTCTATGGATTCAGCTTCTATAACCTTGGGTTCCCGATTCTCACAGTTGCGAAGGAAGCAAAAAGTGCTATCGGCGGAGTCTTAACGTATGCGGTCTATTTAGGCATTTCTGCGATAAGCGGATATTTGCTTGGTTCAACCAAAATAAAACCGTTGAAAGCTTTGTGGGAGCTTGGGTATTTGCCTTCCGCGATTGCCTCATTTGCAATTGGGTTAACGTATTTTTTTCATCTTGCAATCCCTATGTATTATCTCGCTGTTGCTTTATTGGGAGCAGGAATGGGCGCGGTTGAGACGTATGAACCGACCCTTACATCAACGCTTGTCGAATCTGCAAATCTTTCAACCGGCATGGGGTGGCTTTCTGTTTCACGAAGTTTTGGACAGTTTCTTTCCAACGTCATTATGGGCTTTCTGTTTACCATAGGCGAGTATAATTCGTACTTTTATGCTTTTGCCGCCTCGCTTCTGGCAACCATTGTGCTTTTTTGGGCTCAGAGAAGGTATAAGACGGAAAGCTGATAATACACACTCGGTCTGGATATGCCCAAAAGCTTTGTCTGCCTGCTATTGACGGAAAGACTTTATACTTTTAATGTGAAAAAGATTATCTCTTTCATTACATTTGGGATTGCTTTTGGCTTACTTGAGGCGATTGTTGTTTTTTATTTACATAAAATAGTAGGATTACATATTAGTTACCTACCTCTGAAAGATGTTCATGTCATACTAGACTTAAAAGCAGTAGCCTTTATTACCACACAAGATCCTATTTTAAAAAGCACAGAAATTAACTCGATAGAAATAATAAGAGAATTATCAACAATCATTATGCTTTTATCAGTTGGATATTTATCCGGTGAAACCATCAAGCAAAGAACCGGAGCGTTTCTTATGACATTTGGTTTATGGGATATTTTCTATTATATCTTCCTCAGACTTCTTATTGGTTGGCCAAAAAGCATATTTGATGCTGATGTATTCTTTTTAATTCCTGTTCCGTGGATTGGACCAATCATTACACCTCTTGTTATTTCATTTTTATTTATACTTATTGGTGTAAAGTTATTTACTCATAAAATTAAACAATAGTTTCTCTTAGTTACTGTCTCTTGTCCTCTTTTTCATGCAGAGATTTATCTTTCCAAATAAATCTATAGAGTCCCAGTTTATCGGGAAGTTGGTTAAGAAAAGGAATATAGGGGAAAGCTATGAAAAGGAGCATGAATATTCCAAGAATTTCAGCGCCGTCACGATCCTGATTGTCATCATTTTGTAAGAGAGTATTATCCAATAATCCCAGAGGCGCAAGCCACCATGCTCCGGGCGTAAATCCTTTTTCTTCCCGAAGCATACCGTATTGTTCTGTTGTGATCTTTAGGTTAGTTGCTTTATCTTCAAGCACACCAGTATCTGAGAGAAAACGCAATACATAAGTTGGATTATATCCTGTATCTATTTCATGTTGTAGTGATGCTTCATATAATCCGCTTTGTCCCATACGCACAAGAGAACTTATCATGGGTATAACAGGGTTTTGTATATTCGGTAAGGTAGTAAGTTGTCCGTTTGTATCAAAATAGTTTTTTGCAGTTTTCAGATTATCATCTTGTGTCTGCGTATCTTCGTTTTTGAAGGATGCAAGCATATTTACGCTCTCTTGCTGCATTGCAAAATATTGCATGTACGGTCTCTCAACATATACTTGTCTCGTGTCAAACCGGTAAGGGTCAATATTGTCCATATACGTCGCGGTATCGGAGCTGTGATCAATCTCTCTCAGAAGCGTTGTCGCCATAAGAGACGGATCTTCATTGGAAATTTGTTGTATGGTAACCGGTGCGATGAGTGGCGAAGGGAAGATGATTGCCAAGAGAATCAGGACGCAAATTAAGATAATTCCACGCAAAAAAAGTATTGTATGATTTGCTTTTACAATTTTATATTCGAAATCTTTTTTGTAGGGTTTTGCAATTCCCCGAAGTCTCACCAGACCGTAATGCAGAAATAAAAGAGCAAGGATAATAAGAGGAAAAACGACAATATGAATACCGTAAATCTGGGCGTAATTGAGGTTATTGATAAATCTCCCAAGTCCCGACCCGTTATATAAGTCAGCCCCTTGTAAACTTCGCCACTGCGATGAAAAATCACCTCGTAACACATACCCGAACTCTGCTTCTATCAATGCGAGAAAAAACATAAGGGAGCCGAGTGCCCATACAAATCTACGAGGCGGACGATAGCCGCCTGTTAAAAAAACAATGAGCACGTGAAGCATAAGGAAGACGACAAATGCTTGCACCGCCCATAAATGAAGACTGCGTGTGAAATCACCCCAACTCGTCGTAAACCACCAGTTTGGTCCAAAAAAGGCCATGATACTCCCTGTTATGATCAGGATGAGAAGGCATGTCATCGAAAGAAACCCGAGTGAGTAGAAGATTTTATTGGCATACGAAGGGACATCCTCAATCATGATGGACTTGAGGAGTAAGAGAGTTCCACTGTCTTTCATTTTATTTCCCATAGTTCTGCTATAAGTATATACAATATGTCGTTTCCTTTCCAGTGAGATGTAAGATAATGCGGAGGAATGTGTGGTTTTACATTTTGTTTCCTTGACATGAAATTTCTATAGAGTAATACTTAATACGGGGAGGTGAAAAAAATGTTAACACTTAAACAGTACGCGCAAATCACAGGAACAATTTTTCTTGTTGTCGGGTTTGTTCATCTTATGCGTCTTTTTACAGGCTGGTCTATTATCATAGGCGGTTGGGAGGTGCCTTTGTGGATAAGTATAGTTGGCGTTTTGGCTGCTTGGTATCTGGCGTACAATGCGTATCTTCTTGCGGGGAAGTTAAAAAAATAGAAGTAAAGCGAAGGGAGGTGGTAGTATGAAATTGGATACGAGAAGGTTTGCGATGACCGGAGGAATTGTATGGGCAGCGGTTATGTTCGTCACAACACTGCTGGGAGTATATCTCGGTTACGGCATAGCATTTCTGAATAGCATGGTTAGTGTTTATCCGGGATATTCAATTACACTCGTCGGAAGCATTGTCGGTTTAATCTACGGTTTTTTGGATGCGTACATCGGCGTATATATCCTCGTCTGGGTATATAAAAAACTGGGAAAGTAGTACTTGACGGAAATATATTCTTAACGCAAGTCGTGAGAGGAGGTGGATTTCCTATGATGGGTTGGGGCGGATATGGTTTTAATGGAGCGGGAGGAACCGGAAATTTCGGCGCCTTTGGGGTGTTTGCTTTTATCGGTTGGTTAGTTGTTCTCGTTGATCTTATTCTTGTAGGTGTTTGGCTCTGGAAGCAAATACAAAAGAAATAAGGGGGTGATTTTTTTATGGTAAAACCAATAGTATTGGCTAATTCAGTCACGGCGGTTTTAATGGTGGCATATATATTCTGCGCAGTATTTGTTATGCTGCTGCCGGACACATCGTTTTCTATCACGCAAACATGGTTTCATTTTCTGAATGTGGGTTCTGTGCATGGAGTCGCGACATCAATCAGTTTCGGCTCAATCATTATCGGAGTTATAAGTCTGGGAGCGACTGTCTGGATTTTGACGTTTTGTTCGGCGGTTTTATATAAGAAATGGGCCAAATAGAATGGACAACAACTATCCATCGCTGCGAATGGGTGACAACTGATCCGGTATATATCGCATACCATGATACGGAGTGGGGAGTGGCGCAGCATGAGGATAGAAAACTTTTTGAACTTCTCATCCTGGAAGGGATGCAGGCAGGATTGTCATGGATAACAGTGCTTCGCAAGAGAGAGAATTACAGAAAAGCATTTGATAACTTTAACATCCGTAAAATTGCCCGTTATGACCGACAAAAAATAAACGAATTACTCCAAAATGAAGGTATTATTCGCAATAAATTGAAAATTGCGTCCATTGTCCAAAACGCCAGAGCTTTTCTGGCAATACAAAAAGAATACGGCAGTTTTGATGCATATATATGGCAATTTGTGAACAATAAGCAGACACAGAATAAACAGCAGTCTCTTTCAAATATACCAAGCAGAACAGGTATATCCGATGCGATGAGTAAAGATTTACGAAAAAAAGGATTTCATTTTGTCGGTTCGACTATATGTTATGCATTTATGCAGGCAACCGGCATGATCAATGACCACACGAAAGAGTGTTTCCGATATAAGGCGTTACGGAATGAATAGATCGAGGTTGTTCAATCTGTTTTTTGTCTGCGTCTGTTCCTTCTGTGCCTCTTTATTTACCAAAGATTTGTGAAAGCCTCATTTTATCAAACCCGACTATATACTCGGGTTTACCGCTCTCATAAAGAATCTCCGTTACGGGTACGCCCATTTGACCGGTTTTTTCTACCATTTTTCGTGCCTCGGATTGGTTGAGGTCAACATATACAACTTCATGCTGTATATTATTCCCGTCAAGCCATGCTTTCTCCATTCTGCAGTATGGGCAAGAGAGTGTTGAATATAGTTTTACTTTTTTACGTTTCATGATTCACCTGGTATATTAAGTGAGCCAGTACAGGTATATAGAAACGATTGAAATAACCCAGGAATATGATAGTATTCTTGCTGGCAACCATTGCTTGGGTGGACTCATTCACCTCGCGGGTATCGCCGCTTACGG
>CAZAIV010000071.1:0-2607 GCA_964485315.1 uncultured Gammaproteobacteria bacterium | reverse complement strand
CTTCCTGCTGATACTGTTCAGCAAATTCTTGATAATCTTAACGAAACTCATCAAGGGAAAATGGACTTTCACAACAAACAATACGAAAAATTAGTCCAAGAACAGAAAAGCCTTACTACGATGATGGACAATTTATATATGGATAGATTAAAAGGGCGTATTACTGAGGATGGTTATGACAAATTCTTTCAGTCATTCAATGAGAAAAAGGTAGAACTTGAGACAAGACTAGCACTTCTTAATGAAGCAGAAGACAACTACTACATCACGGCAAAATACTTACTGGATATAGCTAATCGTGCATATGACTTATTTATCCGTTCGGAAGTTGAAGAAAGAAGGCAGTTAGTAAAGCTTGTACTTCAGAACCTAAGACTGGAAGGTAAATTAGTGCGATATGACGCTCTAAAACCCTTTGATACAATCTTAAATTACAATGATAATCAACCTGGGCTCCGCGGCTAGGATTCGAACCTAGAACCTTGAAATTAACAGTTTCCTGCTCTACCGTTGAGCTACCGCGGAATATGAAGGTATTTTAGCATCAATAGAGACATAAATCTAGATCTCTTTTGAGTCATAATCAACACTTGCTCAGACTTCACGCTTTCTACTACACTAATTATATGTCCTCATTGCACTCGCTAGCCAATAAATCCCTCGTCATTATTTTCGCTTATGCGCCGACAGGACTCGGACATTTACGCGTGACCGATGCGCTATATCACGGATTGCCCGCAAATGTGCCGGCAATATTACTCGGAAGCCAGGACACATCAATCAGCGCAGAATACCGGTTCATCAGTATTCACCCAGCGTTAAGAAGCATGTTCGTCGCTGTGCAGCATGGCTTCTGGCAAAAAGTCACGACTGTTTTCTATCGCTTTTATCTTCGCCATCATACACATCTTCTCTATCAACAGTTGATTACTATTTTCGATGAACACTTCGAATTACCGGAAACAATCCTCATCGTCGCCACCCATTTCGGACTGGCGCATCAACTGGCTGCCATAAAAAATCGCTTGGAAAATCAGTTGAAAGTAAGAATTATTCTCGTCGCGCAGGTAACGGATGATACTCCCGAACCGATCTGGTATATTCCAAATGCCGATTGCATTTTCGTACCCAGTAAACTTGTGAAAGAACGACTGGAAGAATACGGAAAGAAAAATAAAATTTCTTTGGTCCCATTTATTATCAATCCCTATCCGGTAAGCCCATATCTTTGCGACCTCTTGTCTCAGACACAATACGACGACAGAATAAAACAAGTCTCGCCGAGCAACCAAACGAAAATCCATGTGTCCATTCCCATCTCAGGCGCGGCAATCGGAACGGATTTTTTTATCAAGCTGGTCGATAAGCTTCATTCATTCTCCCCGCGTTATCTTTTTCATATTGTCGTAAAAGAAGCAATGTATACCCGGTCATTCATATCGGAAATGCTCACGCGTAGTTATGTAACAATGACTGTCTCTTCCCATGATCGCGGTACAGTTGATAACTATGAACAGATGTATCGACACCACGTTATCAGTCTTGAGATAACAAAACCAAGTGAACAAACATTTAAAACACTTTTACGACCTAATCAAGTCGGAGGAGCGATTCTTCTTTTCGCAGAACCTGTGGGTCAACAGGAGAAAGACAACCTCTCCTTTCTGAAAAGACATACACTGATTCCATCCGTCCCCGTGCAGGAAAAAGTATGGCAATGGGCAACAGAAAATAAAATCCTGACACAGGAGGAAAAGAAAACACTTTTTATAGAGGCTCATTTCTGGCGGGGATTACAACTCCCGAGAAAGCCGTTTCAAACAGCACTTTTCATACAGTGGTCATTAGAACAGGGTCTATTCGAAGCAATGGCAAACTTCCATACGCGGGAAGATGATCCGCATCTCAATGAACTTGGCTCAGACGGTGTAAAACAATTTTGGGAGACGATAGTCGAGAGGATTCATCAACCAAGATAATCACGAAGTTTGTTTCCCCGAGACGGATGACGAAGTTTTCGTAAAGCTTTTGCCTCTATTTGACGGATTCGCTCACGAGTGACCGCAAACATGCGTCCGACTTCTTCAAGTGTTTTCGGTCTTCCGTCTTTCAAGCCGAATCTCTCTTCCAAAACACGTCGCTCACGATCGGACAATGTCGAAAGAACCTGTTCAACTTGTTCTTTCAGAAGTTCCCTGCTGGCCGAATCAAACAATGTCGGCGCAGACGCATCATGAATAAAATCTCCCAGTCGTGAGTCTTCTTCATCTCCCACAGGTGATTCCAGACTTGCCGGATTTTGTGAAATCTTAATAATCTCCAATGCTTTATCCGGCTCAATACCCAGTGCCTTCGCGACCTCTTCAGGAGTTGGCTCGCGGCCCAGTTCCTGCATTAACTTTCGGCTTGTTCTCAAAAAACGATTAATATTTTCCACCATATGCACGGGAATACGGATAGTTCTCGCTTGATCGGCAATCGCGCGTGTTACTGATTGGCGGATCCACCACGTGGCATAAGTCGAGAATTTAAATCCGCGCCGCCAATCGTATTTTTCAACAGCCCGAATCAGTCCCTGATTTCCCTCCTGAATGAGATCCAGAAGAG
>CAZAIV010000070.1:0-3212 GCA_964485315.1 uncultured Gammaproteobacteria bacterium | reverse complement strand
ATCTGATTCTGGACAAGCCAGAATGACAAATCTCTCAAAATAAATCAACCTTTATGTTTTCAGTCCTCAATAAATATTTTGACTCCAATGATCGCGAACTCAAGCGATTACAGCCGGTGATTACCGAGATAACTTCTTTTGGCGAAGAGTTTAAAAAACTTAAGGAGAAAGATTTTCCGAAAAAAACGCAGGAGTTGAAAGACAGAATTGCGAATGGAGAGTCATTGGACAGCGTCTTGCCTGAAGCATTCGCATTGGTCCGTGAAGCCGCAGTTCGGACGATTGGATTATCTCTCTATGATGTGCAGCTGATGGCTGCGACTGTTTTGGCGAGAGGGAAAATAGCCGAACAAAAAACAGGAGAAGGGAAAACATTATCCGCAATTCCCGCGTTATATCTGCATGCGCTGACGGGCAAAGGCGTGCATTTGGTCACAGTGAATGATTATCTTGCTCGCCGTGATGCAGGATGGATGGGACCTGCGTTTCATTTGCTCGGTGTCACAGTAGCGTCAATTATCAGTGAGTCATCCTTCCAATACGATCCCGAATTTACAAATGAATCATTGCAGGATCCCCGTTTAGTTCATTTGCGGCCGATTAATCGCAAACAGGCATATCTGTGCGATGTGGTCTATGGCATTAATTCCGAATTCGGATTTGATTATCTTCGCGACAATATGGCGCAAAGTATGGAACAAGTAGTTCAGCGGAGTAATTATTATGGCATCGTTGATGAGGTTGATTCTGTTCTTATTGATGAAGCGAGAACACCGCATATTATTTCAGCGCCTGATGAAGCGCCGTCGAAGCGTTATTATGAATATGCGCAGCTTATTGAAAAGTTGGTTCCCGATACAGATTATAAAATTGACGAGAAATTGCGAACCGCGCATCTGACGGATCATGGTATCGGAAAAATTGAGAAACTTTACGGTATTCAGAATATATATGAAACGGATTTTGACACTGTTTACCATTTGGAAGCCGCATTGAAGGCGCGGACATTGTTTCACAAAGAAAAAGAGTATATCGTTCGTGACAATGAGGTTATTCTCGTTGATGAATTTACCGGACGGCTTATGGTGGGACGCCGTCTGTCGGAGGGAATTCATCAGGCGATTGAAGCGAAGGAAAAGGTGCCGATTCAAAGAGAATCGAAAACCCTCGCGACAGTATCGCTACAGAATTATTTTCGTTTATACGAGCGACTGGCAGGTATGACAGGAACTGCAGTGACGGAAGCTGAGGAGTTTCATAAAATTTATTCTCTTGATGTCGTTGTCATCCCGACACATAATCCGATTCAGCGTGAAGATAAAACTGATGTGATATATAAAACAGGAAGAGCGAAATATTCAGCTGCTGCTTTGGAAATTGAAAAAGTGCATAAAACAGGACAACCGATTCTCATCGGCACAACGTCGATTGATAAAAACGAAATCATTTCCGAATTATTGAAGAGAAAGAAGATTCCTCATGAAGTGCTGAATGCGAAAAATCATCTAAGGGAAGCGGAAATCATCGCGCAAGCGGGGAGAAAGGGAGCAGTTACTGTCGCGACAAATATGGCGGGAAGAGGCGTGGATATCATTTTGGGAGGAGCTTTCCCGGATTCACAAGAAGAGGATTTTGAAAAAAAGAAAAAGAATTGGCAGAAGGCACATGAGGAGGTAGTGAAATTGGGCGGACTGTATGTCATGGGTACTGAACGGCATGAATCCAGACGAATTGATAATCAGCTTCGCGGCCGATCCGGACGACAAGGAGATCCCGGAATATCACAATTTTTCGTCAGTCTGGACGATGATATTATGCGATTGTTCGGAGGAGATAAAATTGCCGGTATTATGACGCGGTTTAATATGCCGGAAGATGTGCCGTTAACGCATCCGTTAGTATCGAGCGCAATTCAGAACGCACAGGTAAAAGTAGAAGGATTTTACTTCGATAACAGAAAGCATCTGGTCGAATATGACGACGTATTGAATAAGCAAAGAGAGATTATTTATTCCAGAAGGCGAAAATTACTTGATTCGACAAGCGAGCAATCGCTTCGGGAAGATCTTCTCGAAAAAGTCAATCGGTCTATAACATCTCTGGTGATGGTTTCTCAGTCTGAAGCGACAGTTGACCAATCAGTGGATGAGAAAATTTTGGGTGGATTACAAACGATTATTCCTTTTGATCAGCCATCGCTGGAGCAATTGGTGAAACAACTTGAACAGCGTCCGAACAGTGAGCAGAAGATCGAATTTCTGACAAATCTCGCAAACGATGTCTATAAGAAGCGGGTTGATATGTATGGAGAATCTCTTAGTCAGCAAATTGAAAGAAGTGTTTCATTAAGCGTCATCGATACATTATGGATGAATCATTTGGATGTAATGGACAATCTACGCCAGGGTATCGGACTTCGCGGATATGCGCAAAAAGATCCATTGGTCGAATACAAAAATGAAGGATTTCGCCTGTTTGAGAAACTTATTTTTTCTATTGATGACGATATCGTGCATAGAATTTATAAAGTGCAGGTACAAATGGCGCCCGATCAGTCACATACGCATATTCACGCGCACGAGAATGCTCCGGCAAGCGAGATTAGTCAGATTGCAAAGAGCGGAGAGCAAAGAGCAGGAGGTAAAACAATGACCAATGACCAATTACCAATGGCCAATCAAGAGACAAAAAAAGTTGAAGAACATAAGAAACTCGGGCGGAATGACCCATGCTGGTGCGGGAGTGGTAAAAAATGGAAGAAGTGTCACATAAATAGGGAACCTCAAGGAGGACAGGAGCAAGAAGCCTATAACTTATATTTTAATAACTATAGTGAATGGCAAAAAAAATACGGAGGAAAATAGGTCAATTAGAGACGAAAATCAATTTCAATCTTTCCGTTACCGGCTCTTACTTCTTTCAAGATAGTACGCAGAAAATGTTTCTTCTCCTGAAACTCTGAATTGTCCCATAAGGTATTAAAGTCCTCGAGGGATTTAGTGAATTTTTCTAGTTCTTCCCTACGCTCATTAAGTTTCTGAATCTGAATTTGATAATCATCGGCTACCGCACGGTACTTATACTCTTCATCATCAAGGCGCCTTATATTGGCCGCGTAGACCTCTAGAGAGTCAATTCCGGCTTCGTATGAGTCTTTGACTCTTGAACGCCTTCGCTGGATGTCGTTGAGCATCTTAGAGGCATGGTTATAG
>CAZAIV010000069.1:0-2448 GCA_964485315.1 uncultured Gammaproteobacteria bacterium | reverse complement strand
GATCAAAGCGACCGGTGAAGTTTCGAAAATCACATTTGTTTCCAAACAAGAAGCGCTCAAACGATATCAAAATCAAAATAAAGATGACGCCATTTTGCTTGATCTTGTTACCGCGGATATTTTGCCTGCATCTTTGGAAATATCGACAAATAATATCAGTAATTTAGCGAACGTTTCCCAAATCTTAAAATCTTCTCCTTTTATAGATCAGGTAGTCTATCCGAAAGATATTGTGAATAATCTTACTATTTGGACAAACGCATTGCGTAAGATTGGTCTCGTTGTCATTACTGTCCTTGTTTTGGACGCGATTTTTCTTATGATGATTATTATCGGTATTAAAGTTTCTCACAAGAAACAGGAGATTGAAATTATGCGATTGCTCAGTGCGACGAATTGGTATATTCGTTGGCCGTTTTTACTTGAAGGAATGATCTACAGTATTATCGGAGCAGTGATTGGGTATGCGTTCGCGACGGGTACATTACTCTCCTCGACTCCGTTTCTTGAATCGTTTTTAGGAAGCTCATTTCTTATTCCGAATCAGCCGAATTTTCTCGCGCTTCTCTTTGGGTGTGAATTGCTTGCGGCTATCCTCCTCGGTTGTATTGCCAGCTTCCTCTCGGTCTTGCGTTATTTAAAATAGTACTCTTCTTGTTTCGTTGTTTTCCTGTTGCAGAGCTTTTTGAAAATCTGTATGCTCAGAGTATAGTACATCTGTAATGAAGCATATACTTCTTCATGTGCTTTTGGTTTTATGCTGTTTAAGCATTGTTTCTTTTGTCGTTTTTCCAGTGCTTGCAGTAACCGTTCACGTTGACCAGTCTCCCTCGACAATAGCTTCCGATCAGTTTACTGTTAATGTTTTAGTTACTGGTGCTGTACCCGGAACCAACTATTTGCGTGTTGATTTGTATAAGGACGGGACGACAAATTATTTTGGTGAAACATTTAATGGACAGAATTGGTATTCAGGATCGGATGGTACTCAATATTTTGCTATTACTATTGCAGATGATAAAACCGGTAATGGTATGCTTCAATCGAGAGTTGGTAATACATTACCAAAAAGTTATGATGGGTCTGGTACATATAAATTAAAAATCCGACGCTACACATCAGCCAACGACTATACATTTAGCGATCCGGTAGATATTGTTTTTGCATTCCCAACGTTGGCGAATACACCGGCTCCTACTTCTACACCGACCAAGACTCCCACGCCGACTCGTATACCGACTCCGACACGAACTTTGACACCGACTCGAACGCCGACGCCGATAAAAACACCGATACCGCAATCATACTCCGTTGCATCTTCTTTGACAGTTGCTCCGACAACGATAGCAAAAGAAGCAATTGACGATTTGCAAATATCGAGTTCGGCTTCGGATTCCTCAGATGTGCTTGACGTGACAACGAAAAGCGCGACAACACATACCTCTCCGACTGGGATTATTACGCAGAAGGAAACGTTGTTTGCAGGTGCGGACGAAGCAAGTAAAAAGAATAACTGGTGGCCGGTTATTATTGTTTGCGGTGGCATTTTTTTACTAGCCGGTGGTATACTCCTCTTCTGGAGGTACTATAATAATAAAGTTAAAAGTTAAAAGTTAAAAGTTAAAAGTTATGGAAACGAAAACAATTATTACAAAAAACGCGGAAGAGACAAAGCGGCTTGCGGGAGATTTTGCGAAACAGCTTACGGTTCCCGCGGTTATTACGTTGACGGGCAATCTTGGTGCAGGGAAAACCACGTTTGTCCAAGGATTAGCGATGAGTTTGGGGATAAAACAGAGAATACTTTCGCCGACGTTTTTGATTATCAAAAAGTACGAACTTGGAGATAAGAATTTTTACCATGTTGATTTGTACCGTATTGAAAATGAAAAAGATTTAGAGACAACTGGTTTGTTAGATATATTGCAAGAAAAAGACAGCATTGTTACTATCGAATGGCCGGAAAATATGGGGAAATATTTACCGGAAAAAAGAATTGATATAAAATTTGAATATATGGGAGAAAAGAAGAGGAAAATAACCGTTATGTCATTGCGAGGAGCGTAGCGACGTGGCAATCCAGTTAGTTAGTAACTCACCTTACGCACATACGTTTCTGGTAAGCGATCCGCAAGCTGGCGGAGAGCGCATCCGGAATCGATTCTGGACAAGCCAGAAACATAGTAACTGCGTAACATGAGTTAGTAATTTAATATAGATTGCTTCGCCGCTTTGTGTCTCGCAATGACGTTTTGAAATTGAAAACTTTATAGTAATTACGAAAGATGACGATATAATTATTGATCAGGCTGTTAAAGTTTTGAATCAAGGTGGGATAGTGATTTATCCTACCGATACGGCGTTTGGTATCGGTTGCAAAGTGAGTGATGAAAAAGCTGTTGAGCGTTTGTTTGCAATTCGCCGGAGGGCAGAGACAAAAGCTGTGCC
>CAZAIV010000068.1:0-14744 GCA_964485315.1 uncultured Gammaproteobacteria bacterium | reverse complement strand
GAATTTATGGAAGAACAAAATAAAACAATACAATCTGCGAATCTGCCTCAACAGAAAAAATATTTCACAAAGCAGAAAAAAACAGTTTCATTTCTCCCCTTGGGTGGGATTGGCGATGTCACGCGGAATATGTACCTCTATGAATATAACGATGAGGTATTAATCGTTGATTGCGGCATCGGATTTGCCGATGAAACCATGCTCGGCGTTGATTTGCTTCTGCCGGACATTTCGTATTTGCTAAAAAACAAAACACAGAAAAAAATTGTCGGGATGGTTCTTTCGCATGGGCATGAAGATCATATCGGCGCCCTGCCGTTTATCCTTCCGCGGTTGCAATCTGTCGGGTATGATTTCCCCATCTACGCCACGCCGCTGACTGCAGCCTTTGCAAATGAGAAACTGGAGGAATTTGAAATACCGGCTCGTGTGCAGACGGTTCCGTTTGATAACCGGAAAATTCAGATAGGATCTTTTTCCGTCTCATTTATTCGTATTACACATTCGATTCCCGACAGCTCGCATATTTTCATTAGAACACCTGTCGGCAATTTTTATCACGGAGCGGATTATAAATTTGATCTTACACCTGCGGATGGAAAGAGAGCGGATTTTCCGGGTATTATGAAAGCGGCGGAAGAGGGCGTTTTATGCTTATTCTCCGACTGTTTGGGATCTGAACGTTCAGGTTTTACTCCGTCTGAAGAGACAATTTCTTCTGATTTTGAAAGAGAAGTCGCAAATGCCCGTGGAAAATGTATTATTACCACATATTCTTCGAATATATCACGTCTGAATCAGGCGATTAAAGCTGCCGAAAAATATAACCGGAAAATATGTTTCGTCGGCAGGTCACTCATTAAGAATAAAGAAATCGGTCAGAAGATCGGCTATCTGCAAATGCGAAAAGGGACAGAGATAGAAATTGATCAGTTGAAAAATTACGCGGATAAACAGTTATTATTGCTCGTCGCAGGAGCGCAAGGACAGGAAAATTCGGGAATGAGCAGAATCGCGACAGGAGAGCATCGTGAGATTAAACTGACTTCCGATGATGTGGTCATTTTTTCTTCTGATCCGATTCCGGGGAATGAAATATCGGTAAATGTGCTGGTAGATACGATTTCGAAAAGCGGCGCGAGAGTATTATATACAGAGATTTCCGACAGATTCCATGTTTCAGGACACGGATCAAGTGGTGATTTGATGCTTATGATGAATCTGTTACAAGCGAAATGTGTGTTGCCGATCAGCGGGACATATAAACAGATGGTGGCATATCGAAGACTTGCCGAAACATTCGGATATAAACGGAATCAGATTGCATTGATTGAAGATGGGCAGGAAGTACTCTTTTCCGAAGAAGGATACAAATTCGGAAAACGAATTACCGTAGAGCATGTCTATGTTGATCAGTTATCAGGTGAAGAAGTGGAAGATTTCGTTCTCCGTGATCGTGAACGCCTCGGGAAAGAAGGAATTGTCGTCGTTATGGCGGAGGTTACGGCGGAAAATGGACAATTGGTCAATAAGCCGGAAATTGTCACGCGCGGTTTTTCACCCAAAGAAGCACAGGAATTACAACAGACATTAGGAGCTGAAATCGAGAAGAACTTATCCAATCGGAAATCACGTGTGACAAACTGGGTACATTTGCGAAAAGCTGTTGCGGAAATTGCAGGAAAACAGATTTTCAGACAACTCCGCCGCAGACCGCTTATCCTGCCGGTTATCATAGAAGTATGAGTATTTTTGACCGTTTTCCGCAATTAAAAGACATTCCCTCCGAACGATTTCCTCGGCATATTCTGATCATTCCCGACGGAAACGGAAGGTGGGCGAAGAGGAGAAATTTGCCTGTGACGAAAGGCCATCAGAAAGGATACTGGATTGCAGATGCTATTTCTCGCGAGTTAAGCGACATTGAAGAAATTTCGATTGTCACATACTGGGGCTTTTCATCTGATAACTGGAAGAGAAGCGACAGAGAGGTAAAGAAGTTGATGCTTTTTTTCCGTCAGGCGATAGAGACGATATTGAGCATGGAAAACAGACGTTTTATTCATCTCGGAAGAAAAGACAGATTAGCGAAAGACTTAGCGATGTTTGTATCGAAAGCGGAAAAGATAACAGAGAAAAACACCGGCCAAATTATTTGTTTGGCAATTGATTTCGGCGGAGAAGACCAAATGCTCCGTATGCTTGAAAAAGCCCGAAAACTTGCTCCGGATAGTGATCTAACCAGAGAAATGATGCTGCGTCTTCGCGATGGCGGCGGTGTGATTTCTCCTGCTGATTTACTCATCAGAACGAGCGGAGAGAAACGAACGTCTGATATCGGTTGGCTGAACGGAGCGCCGACAGAACTCTATTTTATTGATAAACTTTTTCCGGACATTGAGACATCGGATATAGTCGAAGCGATTGTCGATTTTTCCCGTCGTGACCGCCGCTTCGGCAGCAGGAAATAACTTATCTCCTCTTCCAAAAGGCGACCAGAAAACTGCCTAAGAGGTAAAGCAAAAGTAGTTGCCAGAAAAGGATCGAGAGAAGCGTTGTTGAGAGAAACACAGCGATAACTTCGCGGTTGATCCCGTACAAACTAATCAATTCCGCGCATACTCTTCCTACCACAAATAATATACATAAACCCAGAAACGGAGAAAAAATCACCGGCAAAAGCACGGGACGCCGGACTACTTCCCGAATGGATTTATACGGGGTGAATGTCAAACCGAGCAGTGTTTTCGTCCAGACATATGCGATGAAAACGAGAAACGTTCTTTTTTTCATATTATTTAAAATGAATCAATCCAAATCCGCCGAAAATTTTCAAAATGACATCATCATATGATCGTCCCAAACCGAGATGGAAAATTAATGAGAGGACAAAAGCGAGCGGAATCAGAAACCTCCATGGATGTTCGCCAAGCCAAAAAGAAACGAAGGAAAAAACTTTCGGGAAAAGCATCCCGCGTAAAATTTTTTCCTGTTCATTGGCACGGAATTGTAATGTTTGGATAAATTCACGTTCGTTCATATATCTCCCTAAAATTTTTGCGTGCGCGAAATAGGAGTGATTCTGTTGCTTTATATGATAAATTACAAACCACGGCAATTTCTTTCACCGGCATATCTTCTTCATAGTGTAAGCGCAAAATTTGCTGATATTGTTGAGATAATTGATGCAGAGTATTTTCTATTTTATCCCGTATTTTATCTTTTTCTAATTGAAACTCAGGTTCGTATATTTCTTTGGCAACTATTTCCAAAAAAGGCATCTTTGACAACAGAAAAGATTTGACCTTTTTTTTTCTATAGAAATCAACTACCTTATTATGAGCTATTTTAAATAGCCATGCCTGTAAATTCCTCTCTTTTTCTAGAGTTGGAAGGGCGTCTATAGCTTCTAAAAACACATCATTACATATCTCCTGAACTTCATCAACGGGAAGATATTTTTTGAGGTAGCGAAGTATTTTGGGTGAATAGTCTTGGTAAAGAGTCACCACAGCCTGCTCGTTTCCTTCTAATATTTGTTTGACAAGAGTAGACATGGCTTAATTATAGGCAAAATCGAATGATTTAGCAAAAAAATACGACTTAATAATAGTCTTATGAAGACACCTTTATTGTGCTTGAAAGTCGGAGGATCAGTGATTACGGATAAAAAAGTGTCGTATAAAGCAAATATTGAAATTATTAAACAAATTGCTCATTTGCTGAAAACAGTTGATACTCCTATGTTGATTTCTCATGGAAGCGGAAGCTTCGGTCATACATCTGCTACGAAATATGGCGGAAAACATGGGTATGAAGATAAATGGGGCATAGCCAAAGTTGCCCGCGATGCGATGGAGATCAATAGAATTGTAATGGATATTTTTATTGAGGCAGGATTACCTGCTGTTTCGTTTAGGCCGGGGAGTTTTATTCTATCAGAAAACGGAAAATATAAGGATATATTTTTACAGCCTCTTATTACAGCCCTTCATCAAGGCTTAGTACCAGTTATTTATGGTGATGTGATCTGGGATACGAAATGGAAAAGTACAATTTTTTCCGGTGAGACATCTTTAAACACGATTTGTCTCCGATTATTGGAAAGAAATTATTCTATAGATAAAATTATTCAATTTTGCGATGTTGATGGCGTACTTGACGAAAAAGAATCTGTGATTCCTGTAATTAGTGATAAAAATTGGCAAGAAATTAAATTAAAAATAACAAGTAATTCATCTCCCGATGTTACAGGAGGCATGGAACATAAGATTGAAAACGCTCTTTCAATTACCGGTTTAGGTATTAAGACAATTATTGTGAATGGAAATAAGCAAGAATCAGTAGTGAAAGCATTACATGGAGAAAAAATCGGCACGCTGGTTATTTGAATTATATGATGACTACCGACCTTGAAACAAAAATGGATGAAAGAGAACAAGCCTTAAAGGATATCTACGGTTTGGGTATAATCGTTGTGGATCCTTATACAGGAAATATTGCAGGATTTAGAGATAAGAAAGGTAAGAAAGAATCAGGTAGAGAACCAGGGGACGTATCAATTATCTGTGAGACAAGAAAGGAGAAGGAAAGGCCTAAAAATACATTAAAAGGAGGTCTTGTTGAGATCACTGGTGATCAGGATAGAGACACGCATGATATTACAAGATTAAATGCAGGACATTTTGTTCATATGTCCGGCAACACTTTTTATCCGATTGATTTAAAAATTGGAGAAAGAACTGTCCCATGTGGGATCGCTGTCGTAATATTTGATTATCAGGGTGGTGATCATAAATGGCACCCACTGAATGCAGCAGAAGTGGAGGATGTACGCTGGAGATCCCCGCAAGAATTTCTTGATCCGCATGTTAATGTCAGAAGGGCTGCTAGAGATATTGTGGGGGCAGCTGTAAGAAGTGGAATAGTAGATAATAATATAGTTAACTATCACGAACATCCTGAGAGGAGACTTCCTGTTTTGTCACCTGATTTTTCGTTGGGTCGTATGTATGAGAAAAGAGAACAAGCTCCCGATGTAAAATGGCTCGTAAGTTCTATTTAAATATGCTATTCTATTTATAGACATGAAGAAGACTGCACATATGGTTACACAAATCCCCGAGCCACCTTTCTCTAGATTTCTATTTTCCGATACTCGTTTAGCATTATTATGGCTTATTCTTCGTGTGTATGTAGGATGGCAGTGGGTGCAGGCGGGATATGAGAAAGTAACGAATTCGTCATGGGTTGGAGATAAAGCCGGGGTTGCTTTACATGGATTTTTACTTGCTGCTCTGAAGAAATCAGGCGGAGCGCATCCCGATGTCTCAGGATGGTATGCCTCGTTTGTTCATGGATTTGTTCTGCCTAACATAGTGCTTTTTTCGTATACAATTTCTTTTGGTGAATTATTGGTCGGGATTGCACTTATCATCGGTATCTTTACCGGTATTGCGGCATTCTTCGCCGGATTTATGAATATGAATTATTTATTCGCCGGAACAGTCAGCATTAATCCATTTCTTTTTTTAATCGAATTGTTTATAATTCTAGCTTGGAGAGTAGCAGGTTGGTATGGTGTAGATAGATATTTATTACCTCTTCTGGGTACCCCATGGCAACCAGGTAAACTTTTTAAAAGTAAATGAACGATAAAATACCTGATCAAACACTTCTGCTCGTTAATGAGAATGATGAATTTTCCGGTCAATATGAACACCGATGGGTCTGTCATACGGGAAAGGGAGTTCATCACAGAGCCTTTGTTGTTTGTCTTTTTAATGATAAGGATGAAATTTTATTACAGAAACGTAGGCATATGTTGTGGGATGGGTATTGGGATGTGACTGCTATTAGTCATCCGCTCCATCTGGCAGATCACGATGAATCGTATAAAGAAGCAGGTTTTCGGTCTCTTCGAATCGAGATGGGGATAGATAATATGAAGTTAAAAAAAATCGGCGGATTTAATTATTTTGCGAAACACGGGAAAAATTGTGAGAATGAATATTGTGCGGTTTTGGTTGGTGATTATGCAGGGAAAGTGAGAGCAAATCCCGATGCGGTATATGCATATAAATGGATGAAGAAAGAGGAATTCATTTCCGACTGCGAGAAGCATCCCGAACTCTATGCCCCTTGGACGATCCTCACTTCTGAAACCTTGAGACAAAAGCCTATAGCTTGATCAATAGTAAGAAATACTGATATCATCTCTATAAGAATATGTTGCAAAGGAATGAACGTCTCAGCATTTTTCCTCTAATATCACGAATTCTCAGTGGTCGCGGATTGCGAGGAAATGGACCATATCGGTATAATCAGCCTTTAATTGTTTACTCGCGTTCATGTTTGCGATTTCCCCGAGAGCCAGCTCTCTATATTTTTCTATCATGCCTTCAGTTGCTTTTTTCGATCCAAGTATTTCCAGAATGCGGCGGATTTCATTCAGTTCTCTTTGTGAAGTTCTCCTTTTTCGATTCACGTAAAAATCGATTAATTGCTTTATTTTTTCTGTCTGCGGAAAAATCCCGTATGCGGTCTGTAAACCGTGCACGACAGGATATGTGTTTTTTCTTGTGCTTAAATCAGAATCTGTTGATTTGCCTGTTTTTTCTTTTTCTCCCCATATACCGAGATAATCATCCTGCAATTGGAACATTTTTCCCAGAGCGGTTGCATACGTATGCAACTGGAGAGTGAGTGTCTCGTCAGTTCCCTGCAATTTAGCAGCGAGTAAAATAGACAGTTCGATCATGGCTCCTGTTTTACCGCTGATCATCTGCATGTACGAGTCGATCGTACTATTGGTTTCCCCTTCAAATGAAATATCTGCAGCTTGACCGATAGCCAGACGGATTGTGGTTTGATTGAACATTTCCAGCATATCGAGAATCGCATCCGGTTTTAATCCTTTTCCACGCAGGTCATGTATGTTTTGTATTGCCATTTCTCTTAATAAATCTCCTGAATTTATGGCTTGGCTCATCCCGAAAATTTTCCATACAGTGGGCCGTCCGCGCCTCAGAGAGTCTTGGTCCTCAATATCGTCATGGATGAGTGTGAAATTATGCAGAAGTTCCAATGCTGTAGCCACAGGCATGATTGATTCTGGTGAATGATTGTTTTTTGTCATCAAGCCTTCAGCCGTAGTCAAAAAAAGTGTGGAACGGAATAGTTTGCCGTCAATGGGTCCGGAGATTTCTTGTCCTTCTTTATTTTCCAGATTAAAATGATAGCGAATTGGACGTAATACTTCACTCCCCGGAGGCAGAGAAGAGCGAATCGCTTGCTCTATAGGCGGACGATACCTTCCGATAAGATTTTCAATACTCATAGGTAGATGATGCGAATTATGGACGTGTTTTTTTCAAATTGCAAGTTTCTTTTATGTTATGCTTCTCTTCTTTCGGATACATCGAAGACGACTATTCCTTCAGTTGTTTGCGCTCTCGACTCTGGTCTTTCACGTGAAGGTTTCTGATTTTTGCCTACTTTATCTGAAAAACGCTTGAATACTTTATTTTCGATATTCCAAATGGTTTGCTGCGGCAGGGAAAGAGCGTCTGCCATTTCATCATACGTCTGCATTTCTCCTTCCCGACGCAGCTGAGGTTCACTTCGCAATCCAAATCGAAGAGAAAGTACGTGTTGTTCAATTGGAGACAATTGATTCCAATACGCTGTCAGATCAACACCTTTTATGACAATATCTTTATTTTCCGGAGTATTTTCTATTGGTTTCGCTCTCGATTTGTTTTTGCTGCTCCTTTTATCCTGAGGAGTAGAAATATCCGGATATATCCCTGACTCAGGATCATACTCCACGTCATATCCTGCTATACCTTGCATGAGATTTCTCAGTGCTTCTGATTGACTCAGCAAATAGAGTATGTTTTTTTCGATCAAGTGGATATTCTGATGGGATGTTCCAAATTCTTTCGCAACATCTTTTAATTTTTTTCCTCCGGAATATCCGATTCCCCACCGTGCAAGCATGATCCTGTAGTTTCGTTCATTTCCGGCTGCTTTCGCTAATTCTCTAAGAATGGTTTTAATGTCTTCAGGGGTGAGAGTGATTTCATCGTTCTCTGCCCGAATCATATCTGCCAATGTGAGAGAAGGGTCGTCTTCTCCTCCTACTCGTTTTACGAGCTCTTCGTCCAGAGACGCAGGTTGTTGTGTGAACATGACGCGCTCTCTTGCTTTCTCTATCGAAACACAGGGATGCGTTCTTTGGTAATCGTCTGCCAGTTCTTCTTGTGCCGGCACATGCCCAAGTTCCTGTGTCAATAAATCTCTTTCTTTTCGAAGTTCTGTTTCTTCCTGGATCTTATATACGGGAGTACGGATTGTTTTTGCTGTATTGGCAACACTTCTCGTTATTGCCTGACGGATCCAGTGTACTGCATACGTTGAGAAGAGATTTCCTCCTCTTGGATCATACTTTCCAAGCGCACTGTGCAATCCGAGGAACCCTTCATTGATACGGTCACGATAGGTCATACTTCCTCCGACATCGCGAGTTGCGACGGGAGGAATGAGTTGCGCGTTCTGCTGAAGAAAAATCGTATCCCACGTGGAAAATGCAGGAGGGTTAGGATCACCTTGCTCGCGTGCTGCCGCGGCGACTTTATTGTGTGCGATATGCCCATTCATAACACGCTGAAATTTCTGTGTTTGTCCGGGTGTTTTAAGTGTTCTGAGGAAAGCGGGATCTTTGACGAATTTCTCAAACGGCATATTTTGTTTCCGATAACGAAGAAGCAAGATTTCCTGTGTCGCGCTCACATGCCGGTGGCCCTTCCGTGACATGAAAGAAACTTCTCCCAACTCATTCAAGTAGCGGGAAACGTCTTGATCCTGCGGTGTCGCCACTGCTCTGCCGATTGCATGAAGATCATATTTGTCTGCAAACTCCTCCTCAAATTCTAATAGTTCAGCTTTCATCGTAGTGGGTATTATAGCAAAGACAGAAACCGAAATTCTATTGGAATGAACGGATCGACATAATTTTGCATACTGATTGTTTTGTGCTATGATTTGACTACCTGCTATGGCGAGACGAGGCTCATATAGAAAAGCATTCAAGCTGAAATTGAAGAAACACACAATCTATACTCTTTTTTCGACGGGTTTTTTCCTTTTGGGCGCGCTCCTGTTCTTTTCATTTACGAAAAGCGGTGGATCGTTAATACTGATTAACTCTATTTTACTCGCGAAAATGGGAGGAGTCGCCTGGCTTTTCCCAGTGGTACTTATCCTTTTAGGTTTTCTCTTTCTCCATTTGAAAAAAATGTATATATCCAAACTGAATGTCACGGTCGGGTATGCTTTATTTTTTGTCAGCCTTTTAGCGTTGACGAAGAGCGGAGAAATAGGAGCCGGTTTATTTCAGATTGTTTCAGATATTGTGAATAAATCATTCGCCGATATCGTGTACATAGCAGGTATATTTGTCGGTCTTATTGTTCTGTTTGATACGTCGGTTGACGAATTGATCTATGGCGTATCTGTTATAGTAAAGAATGCATATAGGGTTCTTCCTACACGTCTATTCAGCGGTTTGCATCAGAAGAAAATTGGCGGACTGAACAGGAATAAGCAGATTACCATTAAAGGCGGACAGAAATCTGCTCCGGTTGCAGCTATCGCTACCGAATCATCTAAACATCCGATACCGCAAGTGAATAAGAAAGATACGGAATTGTTAAGTGATACGCTTGTCGCGAATGCGCTTGCCGGAAATGGAGTTTGGGAATATCCGCCGCTTGCTCTTCTTTCGGAAGATCCGGGGAAGAAAGCAGACAGAGGAGATATTAATAAAATCGCCTCGATAATCGAAAAAACATTGCAGAGTTTCGGTGTAGAAGCCAGAGTTGCAGAAGTAAATCTTGGTCCGGCAGTCACACAATACGCATTGGAAATCGCGCTCGGAACGAAGGTATCGAAAATCACTTCCCTTGCGAATGACCTGGCTCTGGCAACTGAAGCGCCGACAGGACAGATCAGAATCGAAGCGCCGATTCCCGGACGCAATTTAGTCGGTATTGAAATTCCGAATCGTTCATTGGAGATTGTGACACTGAAAACCATGCTTGCTTCAGGCACGATGCAGAAAAATAGATCCAAACTTGCAGTATCCATGGGTCTTGATGTCTCCGGTTCGCCGGTAATAGCGGATATCAATAAAATGCCGCACGTGTTGATCGCCGGCACTACCGGATCCGGAAAATCCGTTCTTATTAATTCTATTATTACTTCATTACTGTTTCGAGCATCACCTCAGGAAGTGAAACTCATCCTCGTTGATCCAAAACGTGTGGAGCTGACATCATATAATGGTATCCCGCATCTTCTGACTCCTGTCATCGTTGAAATCGATAAGATTCTCTCTGCATTGAAGTGGGCGACAGGAGAAATGGATCGGAGATATAAACTATTTGCGGAGCGGGGAGTCCGGAACATTGATGCATATAATGAACTTTCAGGATTTCAAGCTATGCCCTACATTGTCATTATTATTGATGAGTTGGCGGATTTGATGATGTTTGCGCCCGTTGAAGTAGAAGATTCGATTGCGCGGTTGGCGCAAATGGCTCGCGCTGTCGGATTGCATCTCGTTATCGCGACACAGCGTCCGTCAGTCAACGTCATCACCGGTTTGATTAAAGCAAATATTCCCTGCCGTATCGCGTTTAACGTCTCATCGATGATTGATTCCCGCGTTATTCTGGATACACCAGGCGCTGAGAAGCTGCTCGGCCGGGGAGATATGTTGTATGTTCCGCCGGATCAGGCAAAACCGACTCGTATTCAGGGCGCGTATGTGTCCGATAAAGAAGTGAAAAAACTTGTAGAATTTCTCAAATCCAAAGATGTCCCGATTGAATATACTGAGGAGATCCTGAGCCAGCCTGTAACCGGTAGAAGAGGAACAGTTATGAGTGCGGATGGAAGAGATGCTGATTTTGAACAGGCTGTCAGAATCGTTTGCCAGTTTAAGCAGGCGTCATCATCATTTTTACAACGAAAAATGTCTATCGGCTACGCGAAAGCCGCACGTCTCATCGATCAACTTGAAGAAGCCGGAGTGGTTGGTCCGGCAGAAGGAGCGAAACCGAGAGATGTTCTTGTTCACAATGCAGACGAATTTCTGCAGAGTGGCTCTACTTCTGAACAGTAAGCACGTACATTATTCAAATTATTAGTTGTCCCTGAGTTTATTTCAGGATCTTCTTATCTCCTTAGGAAGATGCCGAAACAAGTTCGTATGACAGATGAAAACATATTTCTATGTTAAAACTTGGGCAACGATTACAAAATGAACGAAGAAAAAGGAATTTATCTCTAGATGAGGTAGCGGTAGCGACGAAAATCCGTCCGGATTATCTTTCTGCGATTGAAAAAGGAGAATATGAACGGCTTCCTTCTCCTGCGTACGCTTCGGGTTTTGTCAGTAATTATGCCATGTATTTAGGTTTCACGAAATCTGAAGCAATGGCCCTATTTCGACGGGAATTTGATGAACAGAAGGCATATCGTGTTTTGCCGAAAGGATTAACGAATCAGGAACAGTTTCTTCATAAAACATTTCGTATGCAGCGGACAACGATTTTTATTGTTCTCATTTTGATTTTTCTTTTCGGATACCTTGCGTTTCAGTACAAGTCTGTCTTTTTCAATCCTCCTTTATCCGTTAGCGCTCCGAAGGAGGGGAGTCAAGTGGGGCAAAATATCGAAGTGAAAGGTTCCACAGACCCGAATGCTGTTGTGTCCGTGAATGGAGATTTCGTCACTGTTGATCAGAACGGGAATTTTGTAAAGACGATCACATTAATGCCCGGGAAATCGGATATTCAAGTTGTTGCGAAAAGCAGAAACGGGAAAACAACTATAGTTAATAGAACTATCACAGTAAAAAACTAGAGTTTTATATATTTACGTTTGATTTTGCATACTGTTTTTTGCTAGAATCGTTTTCATGCCAAGACCAGAAGATCCAACGGAACATGAACATCACCCGAGTGACCGGATAGCGCCGGTTACACCACCACCTGACGCTTCGAACCAGCGAGATATATCACTCATAGATTTAGAAAAAACAACACTGCGATACGGAGATACTATAACCGTCGATACTCTTGAAGGTCTTGATGTTATTATAAGAATTCTTGCAAGAAAACAAGGATATAAACCAAGGAGAGGGCAACCCGTAGTAAAGGGTCGTAGTGGCACAGCTTTCACATTGGCAGATACTATAAAAAAACAAGGTTCGAAGGGTGGATTTAACGGTACGTTTAAAAATATAAAGGTGACAATTGTCCCTGAAGACCCAGAGGGTAACGTTGATAAACGCGTTAAAGAACATAGATTCGCGAGAACAGACTTTCTTGTTGAGGCGGACATGTTCTCAACAGGACGCGGGAAAATAGGATCAATCTGCATGCTTAATTCTTTAACAGATGTTGTTCAGTTATATTCACGGGCTATAAAGCCATATCAAGCTGCGTATGCTATTTCGGCGCTTGTGACTTCTTCGAGAGAAAATGCCGAAGCTGCATATAGAGAAGCATTAGAACATCAGCTTTCTGGAGGCCTTCCCTCTTTAGGTAAGAGGAAGAGGAAATGATCAACTCACCCTACGGGTGAGTCACCCTTCGCACATTCTTTTATTTCGATAATAAACTTTATTCATTGCCAGTGCTCGTTGATAATCAGCTTGGTTTTCAATAAATTTACTGTAACTATTTGGAGATAGAAACTCAAGTACAGTTTTTGATATTTACGACTTACTTAAATCCTCTGATTTCGGAGTTGACGAGTGCCCTGAATATGTCACCCTTCGAGAGGATGCCGATGAGATTTCCTTTATCATCGATGACAGGAAGACGACTGATGTCCTTCAGTTTCATAATTGATTCAGCCCGCAGTAATGGCTCATCGATATGGATTGAGATCACATGCTTACTCATCACGTCTTTTACCTTTTTTGTCAGAACGGATTTTACTTTTTCCTCCATAGCTTCGAAGTCGCTCTCGTGTGTATAATCTTCGATAAGTTCTATGATATTAGGAAATAATTCGGAAGCGATGTCCTGTTCAGTGATGAAACCGACGAGTTTTTTCCCTCTTCCTTCCACGACCGGTAAACCTCTGTGGTGATGTCCGAAAATGAGCGCTGCCGCTTCTCGTAATGTAGCGCCCGGGTGTATATAATCGATCCTTTTATGAATGATGGCTCTCACTTTCATAAAGGTTTCATATATTATACTCCCTCATGGCAAGTGCATGATTTAGAATGTATTCCAGAGGGCTTGGTTCGTCACTTCATGGTGGAAAACAATTTCACTGGTTTTAATTGCCGTACCGAGTTCTTTCGGACTTCTTTCTGCGGCAGTTTGTTTATAATGAGCGTATTTTTCCTTATTTGTGTTGCCGAGAATTTTCTCCATGAACTCACTTGCTTTAAATAATTTCAATGCGTCAGTGATCGTTCCGGGAAGAAATCGCAATCGTTCACGTTTATCTTTCGCCCGCTCCATGTTCGTTCCTTCCAGTCCTGTTCGCAGAAGCGTATAGAGCCACAGATATGGATTCGTATCCGGCGCGACAGATCTGATTTCGATTCGCGCTGTTTTTTCATTCCCTACAGGGATACGGATCATTGCTCCTCTGTCAATCGGTGAAACTTTAATTTGGTTCGGTGCTTCGAAATGCGGATCGAGTCGACGGTAGGCGTTGACGCTTGAATTGATGACCAGACATAATTCAGGCGCGTGATTGAGAATTCTTGAGATGAAGTCCCATGCTGTATCTGATAATCCTTCTTTTCCCGCTTTATCAAAAAAGATATTTTTCCCGCTTTTCGACAATGAAAAATTCGTATGCATGCCGCTCCCATTGATGCCCATAAACGGTTTAGGAAGAAACGTCGCAGTCATTCCCATTTTATTTGCGACCTGTCGGCATACGAGCTTATAGAGTTGGATCTGATCGCATGCCCGCAGCGCTTCCGCATGAGAGAAATTCATTTCAAACTGTGAAGGCGCGACTTCGGGATGATCTTTTTCGTTTTTGAATCCCATTGCCCGTTGCGTTTCTGCGCATGCATCGATGAACTGTCTCAGTCTATCCAGAGGAAGTGAATGATAATATCCTCCTGTTGAGATAAGAGAAAATCCTGTCTTTTCTTCGAATTTTTGTTCTGCGTTTGTCCCGTCGACGACAAATCCTTCAATTTCTGCAGAAGCGCGGGGAACAAGTCCTTTTTTCTGTTTGATACTTGTGAGATATTCGGACAGAACACCGCGGAAATCGGATTCGTATTGTTTTCTATTCCTGTCATGAATGTTTGCGAACATGATGACTTTTCCCGGTCCGAATATGTCTGATGGAAGGTAAAGAATACTTCCCCAGTCAATTGATAAGCGCAAATCTGACTCGGATTGTTCGGTAAATCCTCTGATTGACGATCCGTCAAATGTGAGATTATCTGAGGAATCGAGCAGAAATTTTTTATCATAATCAAGCATATGAAATCGCCCTTCAATATCTGAGAAACAGAGGGTAACTGCTTTCAGGCGTGTTTCTTTGGTCAGATATTTTCGGTATTCTGCTTCGAGTTCTTTCGGGGTCAGTGTCTCCTGTTTTTTCTTGGCGGTAAGATTCATTTCTTCTAAAGTGTCGTAGGGAATTTCGAGGAAGTTTTTAAGAGGATTCTTTATGTCCATATCGTATTG
>CAZAIV010000067.1:0-7646 GCA_964485315.1 uncultured Gammaproteobacteria bacterium | reverse complement strand
AGAGGTCATTCAAAACTATGTCAAAAATCAAGGAAAGATCTATGCGCAAGTGTGCCGGGGGCAAATAAAGTTGTTTGAAGATTTGCCGTGATGGAGTGCTTAGATACCGCGTAGCTTGCTGCGCGGTAGTTCATTCTATGAAAATCATTAATTGAAATCCTATAATTTCTTCCGAACTTAATCGCGGGAAGCTTATGTTCCTTAATATATGAATAAATGGTAATGACGGTGAGCTGGAGTTTATGTGCTACCTGGACAGGGGTATAAAACTCTGCATCTTCGAAACTATTCATTATTTATGGCAGAGTAACCTATAATATACTACTATTGACTGCTGTTGTCAATAAGCAAGGGTTATTTAGTATAAAATAGCGATAAAAAGCACCGGGAATTGATTATCGAAAACGAAATGTAAGAAGGTAAGGCTCTTACACGACCCATAGTTGCCGGTTTGTGAGAGATATGATATGATTTATATATATGATGGAAGGTCAACGTTTTCGTCCCGAACAACATGTCTTAAATCCCTTTGCCCGAAGTCAACTTCGAAATTTTGCTCAATCAGTCAATGAACTTGCTCCTCGAAGCGATGATGGATCTCATAGCATAGGGGTGAGGAGTGGTTTAAGGGAACAAATAGTGACTGTTTGGCCTTCAGAAGAAGGCGGACAAAGTACAGTATTTGAATTAAGAACGACAGCAGCCGGTGTTTCTGTAGAAACAGGCTTATTGAATGTAATAACGGTAAATACATTGGCGGTAACGAAAGAAAAAAATTTCTCTATTTCAAGATAGGTATGCAACCTTATCTCATAATGGTCTACCCGATGTAAAATTCGAAGATCAACGTTCAGAAATAATAAAAGATCCAAATAAAATTGGAAAGGTTTTGGCTTCAATTCAGGAGATAATTACGAGCGTTGAAGAAGGGAAGAGAGAACAATTGAAAAGAGATTACAAACCTTCTCCCTTGGAAGAAGAATTTGAGCAGTAATTCCTCCCATAGATTCATATTACATATGAAGCTATTTCTTTATTTTCCCATTTTTCCATGCGACTTTTGTTAAAAGAGATGAGTAGACATCATCCCCGATTGCAATTTTTAACCTTAGTAATTCTTTTTTTGCCGGGTTTCTTTTTTGGAAATGCGCGAATGGAATATCTTCGATAACCGCGAAAGGTGTTTGTTCATTCCCCTCCCCCATCACGATAACGGCAGCGCTTGCTAAACCATCGGGGACATTTGTTTTTTCCGCATGAAGTATTCTTCCGAAGATATCGGGTTTTCCGGTGTAATCATTCAGCGCTCTGAATCCGCTGTGAGCAATCGAAACGCCTGTTACTCCCCATCGAAGAGGAGTCAGCTTGCTGTCTGTCATGATGACGCCCAGATGTTTTAAGTTATGTTTTTTTACCAAATGTTCTCTGATTTTATTGACACTTTTTTGTGGATTTGCCGGCCAAAGCACATAATGTCCATGTCCGTTTGACTCATCAATTCCTCCTGATGCTACCAGAATATTGTGATTAATCGTAATCATGAATCCGTATTGATTAAATTCCCTGGGCAAATAGTATTCCGCTTCTTTTTTCACTAATTCGTCTTTATCAACTTCGGGAGTTATTTTGATCATCCTTCCTTCGCAGATGCCGATGATGTTTGATGCGATCGCGACGACGGAATTTTCTTTTAATTTCGGCAAATATATATCGAGAATCGGGAAAATACTTTTATCTTTCTCTGTGATTTTGTGGGTTTTATAAGCGGTGACGATCATTGTCAGCATTATATCGAACTTATGCCGGATTAACAAATACAGCCAGCTTTGGTATAATCTATACTGGTATTTAATTATTTGGTGGATGTAGTTCAACAGTAGAACGCAAGGTTGTGGACCTTGAGGTCGCGGGGGCAGCACCCGTCTTCCACCCCAAGATAATGTCCTCATCATTGTACTACTTGACATACGACTTAAAGTACTATACAGTGTACGCATATGATGCGAATAGTAAGCATATCAGACGCGAGGAATAATTTAGCCAGGCTGATTCAAACTATTAAAGAAACCAGAGAACCTGTGGTTATAGTCCAGGATAGTTCTCCCAGTGTGGTTTTGTATCCTTATGATGAAGCTTTAGAGAATGAAAAAAAGAAACAACAATTATTTCAATTAAGATTTGAGAACTTGCTTGCGCAAGGTAAAAAAATAGGTAAAAAATATCTTGATGAGAATAATATACCTCAACCACTAACAGATGAGCAAGCATATAAGCTTATAAAAAATGAATAAAGTGGTTGTTGATACCAATATATTCATATCTGGATTATTATTTGGCGGAAATCCTGAGATAATATTGAAAGCTTGGTCTAGAAACGAATTTATATTATGCGTTTCTCCAGAACTTCAGTCAGAAATAATAAACAAACTGCAAACTAAACTTAAGTCTACTCAAGCCTTTATAAATAATTTACTTTTCGATCTTAATGAACATGCAGAACAATTTTTACCACAAGAAAAAGTTTCATTATTGAGAGATCCTAAAGACAATTTTTTATTGGAATTGGCGCTGGAAGCAAAGGCAGACTATTTAATTAGCGGAGATAAAGATGTTTTGGCAATGAAAGAGTATAAAGATACTGGAATTGTTTCCGCAGCTCAATTTCTTAATCGATATTCAAAATAAACACGAGCCATTTTATCTTGAAAAATCTGTTAAAAAAGAATATACTCCTTTTGTTATGAAACATAAAATTCTAAAATATGATGTAGTTTTTGAGGAACAACCTGACGGAGGATTTAGTGTGACTGTGCCTTCTTTACCCGGCTGTATAAGCGAAGGCGATACTTTTGAAGAAGCAAAGATTAATATTGCAGAAGCAATTACCGCTTATATAGAAAGCCTTGCCAAGGATGGAGAAGAAATTCCATCAGGAGATTCCAATATATTTATTGGTCAGGTAGGTGTACAAAATCCTCTTTCTCAATAATTATGCCCTCTATAAACTCTAAAAAATTGCTCAAATTTCTCAAAAAGGGAGGATTTTATATTCATCATCAAGTAGGAAGTCACATTGTTCTCAAGCATGAGAAAGATGACTCAAAACGCGTAACCCTCCCAATGCATAATAAAGATATAAAGCCTGGTACACTTGCTTCAATTCTCGAGCAAGCAGGTATTGATAAAAGGGAGCTATTTAAGTAGCTGCAGAAGTTATCGTTTCCTTGTCCCGCGAAGCCAAGTCTAACTTGGCGAAGTGGGAGTATCCTGAAAATCGAGAGACTCCCTGTCGGCAGGTAGGAAATCTCACCAGGGTCACAGGCTCAGATTTATGTTTTTTGATTTGCGACGTAGAAATCAATCAATTGTCTAAAACCGCACGCGTATCTGGTATAATAGTTTCATGGACGAAATTAAATCCCTATTTCAAACCAGAGATGATTCTGTTGCTAATAAGGACTATGAAAAGTTTGCATCTACTCAAATAGATAATATTCCAAACGCTATTGCGTCTAAGGTATGAAAACAATCAAGGATCAAAAAACTATGTCGGCTATACATTTTGACGCTAAACTCTCTAAAATCAACTCATGGACTATTCTGCATTTGCCTCAAGGCGCCAGCGCGAAACTTCCCTCAAGGGGAATGACTATGGTGAAAGGGACTCTCAATGGCGTTTCTTTTAAAACGTTGCTTGAACCTGATGGAGTGTATGCGCATGAGAAAAAGCCGAGCCACTGGTTCCGACCTGATAAAAAATTACTTGACGACGCGCATGTTAAGGCAGGCGACACCGTGCGGGTTTCTCTTGAACCGACTAAAGATTGGATAGAACCTGAAGTGCCGGAGGATCTAAAAAAAGCGCTGTCTTCTTCCCCCAAAGCCGAAGCTTTATGGAATGAGATTACGCCACTCGCCCACTGGGATTGGATTCGTTGGATACGCGCTGTCAAAACACAAGAAACGAGAGAAAAACATATTCGTGTTGCACTCGACAAACTTAATAAAGGCATGAGAAGACCTTGCTGCTTTAACCGCAATCTCTGCAGCGAACCGTATGTTTCGCATAATTGGGTCCTCCGATCTGGCACAAATGACGAAGAAATAAAATAATTGTTTCCATTCAGCTTATTTGTTTCTTGCGGCGAAGTTGAAGTAATAAAAATATTTTTCCCATTCTTTGTCGGTTGATTTATACATATTGTCTCCCACAAAATAGTCAACGAGCATTTCTCTCATCTGGAGAATCTCTTTCAGACGATTTTTGTTTTTCTCGTCATCAATTGTAAAATCAATAAGTTCCAGCCCCCGATAAAATGCATTGGTGCTTTGTACTATATTGTTTTTCTTTTTCCAATTGATTGCTCTTCCGACCTCTGCGCCTATATTGGCCATTTGATCAAAGATGGAAAATGTCTTCCAGCGGGAAACCAAGTCTTCATGAAAGATATTCATTTTTTTATAAGTGAATGGATAATTTGGCTTACTTTTTTGCGGATTTCTGCATTTTCAATATTCCTTGAAAAGTTATTCAGACGGGGTCTTACGTTAATCATTGAGTCAAATTCAATGAAGTCGTCATCTTGTAAATCAGGATAGATATTACATCCCCACAAGTCATCCTGCGCTGAACCATCTGAAAGCAAGTATTCTTCTTCGTCCGCATGCATCGGCGCATCGACTACCATAATTCCCTTTTTTATATCAACAACTACTTTTACCATTCCGCCAAACATGCGGGAAGACATAGTCCTTAGTTCTTCCATCGAGATATGATCTTTAACTATTTTCATACCCTGATTATAGCAGCTTATGTATCATCATTTCCGGAATATGCGTAACGGCCAAAATACATATATAAAAAGTAAACACTTACTCTGTTCCATTGAACTTTTTTAAATCTCCCCACTTTTTTCCTGATTTTACATCGACGAGAAGAGGCACGGATAGCGGGTGGACAGAACATAAAACTTCCTGTATTTTGGCACTAATTTCATTAAGCTCTTCATTGTCCGGCATTTCAAAAACCAGGTCGTCGTGAATCTGCAGAAGAAGAGAAACATCAGGGTATTTGTTTAAGATTTGCGTATCGACATCAACCATTGCTTTTTTCATTAAATCTGCTGCCGATCCTTGTATCGGATAATTCATCAAAACGCGGCGCATGCCGTTGTCGATAAACTTTCTTTTCGGATCTTCGAACACATAACGCCTCCGTCCGAGTAATGTTTCAACGACGCCATGCATGCGGGCGTTTTTCAGATATTCATCATAATATATTTTGATATGAGGATATGACGCGTAGAATTGCTGAATGAAACGCTTAGCATCTTCTTGCGGAATACGCAAACCTTCACTCATCCCGAAACTGCTCATCCCGTAAATAATACCGAAATTTATTGTCTTCCCGACCGAGCGTTGCTGTTTGGCGACTGCGCTGTACGGCACATTGAATAATTTACTCGCGGTTAATGCGTGGACATCCTGATTATTTGCGAAGGCTTTAATAAGCGCTTTTTCCTGAGCGAGATGCGCAAGGATACGAAGTTCCTGCTGTGAATAATCAAACGAAACAAGCACATAATTCGGAGATGCGGTAAAACAAGATTTAATTTCCTGTCCGATCACGGATGTTGTCGGAATATTCTGAAGATTCGGATTTGAAGAAGCGAGCCGCCCCGTATTGACATAGACCTGGTGGTATGTCGTGTGTATCCTGCTTTTTTTATCCGCTTTTTGAATAAGACTTTCGACATACGTTGACCGCAGTTTCGTTAGTTCACGGTAGTTTAAGATGTGAGCAATTATCGGAAACTGATCTCTGAATTTTGACAATTCCCTTTCGTTCGTGGCATATTTTCCTGTTTTGGTTCGTCCGAGAGGGACACCGGTTTTCTCTGTGAGGAAATTACCGAGTTGTGTTGACGAATTAAGATTAATATTTCTTCCTATTTCCTTCTCAATTTCTTTTTGAACCGAGACCAACAGACGGTCAATGTTTTCCCCGACATTCGCCAATTGTTTCACGTCTAATAAAATGCCTTTCTGCTCCATGTTCCAAAGTACTTTCGTTAAAGGCATTTCTATATCGTAAAATAATTTTTCCAGTTTCGGATATTCTTTGAATTTCTCCTTTTGTTTTTTCGCCAACTCTTCAGCGCTCTTTACATGATATTTCTGTAGTGTTTCTTTATATGTGCCGACTGATCTGCCCTCAGATAAAAGAGCTTCAGCGATGTAACAGTCGAAGTTCGTGTCGAAGTTGTTGGAAGATTTACTGTCCCACACTGCCTTTTCCATAATCATAGTATACCCTATTTTGACAACATTTGTATGCTTTTGTCCTCTTGTCATTCGTGTATTTTTCAAGTATTGTAATACTCCATGCAACAGGTTATTCTCCACATAGATTTTGATTCCTTTTTCGCCAGCGTTGAACAGCAGTACGATGTTGCATTACGAAATAAGCCAATTGGTGTTACTGCGCACAATGGTCGAACTTGCATCATTGCTGCCAGTCGAGAAGCCAAGAAGTTTGGTATTAAAACAGCCATGAACACCCGCGAAGCTTTCCATTTGTATCCCAATCTGCAATTGGTTCGGGCAGATTTTGAGAAATATTTTGAGGTATCGAAGAAGTTTGTCCGTATTTGTAAGGATTTTTCTCCATATGTCGAACTTTTTTCCATTGATGAACTTTTTATGGATATTACGTTAACTGCAAAATTATTTGGCGGAATGGATGGGTTGATTAGCAAATTAAAGAAGCGAATTGAGGAAGATATTGGTGAGTATATCACTGTTTCAATCGGTATTTCTCACAATAAATTGTTATCTAAACTGGGGTCGGGGTTGGATAAGCCGAACGGTATTGTCGCTATCACTGAAGAAAATTTCAGAGAGATATACGCCGAAGCGGAATTGACGGATATTTGCGGTATCGGAGAAAGGATAAAACAGCGCCTTAACGCAATGGGTGTATATACGTTATTGCAATTAGGAAAAGTTCCTTTACGGAATTTGGTTTCCGAATTCGGAAACGTCGAAGGAAACTTTTTGAAAAATGTTGGTTTGGGTTTGGATACTGATCGGGTAAAACCATATACGCAAGCCCCTGATGCGAAATCAGTGAGCCGGCAATATTGTCTGGCGGAAAATCAATATGATGAGCGTATTGTTTTTCAGAACATATATGAATTGTGTGAAGAGTTGGCGATTAAGCTGCGTCGATTGGAGAAGAAAGCTCGGCATGTCGGCATTTCTTTACACGGGAGTCATGATATTCACGGACATATGTTGTTACATGAATACACATCTAACGGGAAAGATATTTTTCAGTATTGTCAAGGCATCATCCGGAAATATTTGAAAGAATATGAAAGTTTGATATGGCCATTTTTGGACACTCATACGACAATCGACCATTCTTTACATATTCCCGGTTATGTCCGTCGAATCGGCGTGTGGGTCGGAGATCTGGCGCAGGCAAATGCGATTCCCGAATCTCTTTTTTCAGAATTGCGGAAAAATAAAAAACTTGATGAAATCATTGATCAGTTGAATGACAAATTCGGAGCGTATACTGTGAGAAATGGATTTCTTCTCCACGCCAAAAAATTAAAAACCGTTCCGAATGGGTTCATGGG
>CAZAIV010000066.1:0-2621 GCA_964485315.1 uncultured Gammaproteobacteria bacterium | reverse complement strand
GAAATAGAGATTTTGCTAGATCAACAATAATAATTGAGACTTCAGAATTCAAAATTCAGAATTGAATTAAGAATTTATAATTAGTTTAGTTTTTAAATCCATAACTCACCTTACGCAAATAGGTTTCTGGTAAGCGATCCGCCGGCTGGCGGAGAGCGCATCCAGAATCGATTCTGGACAAGCCAGAAACATATTAACTGCGTAACATGAGTTCATAATTCTGAACTCTAGATTCTGAATTCCGCATCACATTCTTTCCGGAGCTTCAATGCCTAAAAGATGCAAACCGTCTTTCAGCACTTTCGCTGTGGCTTGAACAAGAAGCAGACGCATATTTCTTTGCTCCTCTTGCTCGGCTTTCAGGATAGGTTGCTTCTGATAAAACAAATTAAACTCTTGTGCCAGATCAAATAAGTATGCACAGATAAGATGCGGGCTATATGTTTCTGCCGCTCGGGAAACAATTTCGTTAAAATAGTATATAGTCCTAAGTAAATCAGATTCTTCTTGGCTAAATGTATAAGTTTCAAAATTTACGCCCTGTCCTATATTGTTGATTTGTGATTTGTGATTTGTGATTTGTGATTTGCGTAAGATGCTGCAGCATCTTACGTGTGTATATTGCAAATACGGACCGGAGTTGCCTTCAAAACTTATCGACTCATCGAAGTCAAAAGTAACATCTTTACCAATACTTCCCTTCAACAAAGCGTATTTAACCGCGGCAATGCCTACGGTTTCAGATAACTCCGGGCTTACTTCTTCGTCTCTTTCAGACTCTTTGACTTTTTCCTCTGATCTTTTCACTGCCTCATTCAATAACCACTCGCCCGTGATTACATTTCCACTGCGGCTGGACATTTTACCCGATGATAATTTGACCATGCCATGAGATAAGTGCTTGGTTTTGTCGGCTAATTCCGGATTAATCAAAGATAGAGCCTTTAAAACTGTTCTGAAGTATTCATTTACTTCGTTCCCGGTAATGATAATCGACTGATCATAAGGATAGTCTGCATACTTCGTGGGTGCTAAGGCCATTTCTTTGGCTTCATATGTAGGCAAACCTTGTGAATTGATAAAAACTCGAGTGTGAAGTCCATATTCTTCACCGGGGAAAATAATTGCACCTTCGCTTTGCCTGAAGATATCCATATGCTCTTGTACAAAGGCGATACCTTTCGGTCCTGCGTTAGATTCAAAATAGTAATGATCAAAATGAGTACCTAATCTTTTATATATAAGCTCAAAATAAGCTAAGCTCCACTCTCTCCCCTTCTGATACAAACTATTAACTTCTGCATCATCTCTCGCATAGACATGCTTGTTGATGGAGATTATTTCTTCTTTGACTTGGGGATTTTCTTCATATTCTTTAGCACCCAATGCATACGACTCTCCCAAAAACTTAGCCTTGTCCGGCAAGCTTTTCTTTTCTAATTCCTCCATTTTTAAGTTTTCAGTTTTCAGTTTTAAGTTTAGTCCCCAAATCGACTTGGCCACGTGCAATCCGACATCGCCCTGATAACAAACTCTTTTTACTTCATTTCCCGCAGACTCAAGCAAACGGCAAATCGACTCTCCCACAATATTGCTGTATAAATGACCAATATGGAATTCCTTAAACGGATTCGGATCGGTAAACTCTACCATTATCTTTTTCTTATCTCCACTTTTGTATTTTTCCCCTTCCAGTATTTCCAGAGCAGTTTTCCCCATCGCTTCTTTCGCGAGGAAAAAGTTGATAAACCCGGGCTTGACGACCTCGATTTTTTCAATAAAGCCGTCATTGCGAGAAGCTTGCGACGAAGCAATCTCTTTGTCATCCCCTACCTGATCGGGGATCCAGTTTTTATCTTCTTGGATTCCCGCTTTCGCGGGGATGACAGATACTTTGTTAACGATCATTTCCGCCGCTTCCACCGGCGATTTCCCTAATTTCTTGCTCAAATTCAACGCCACGTTGGTACTATATTCTCCATGCGAGGAATCATTACTTGGGGAAACCGTAACCGAAGCATCCGTCACGCCCATTTCAGAAAGAATCTGAGACAAAAGCTTCTCAATCTGTAGTTTTATATCCATAAAAGGATTATAGCACGCGAAGAACTATTCATTCGATGCGTATTTCCCCCGAAGATAGATAATTCCTCCTCTAATTTGTTCCATGAAAAAACCTCCGACCGTCGGAAAATCTTTCTCCGCTCTTTCAAAAATAGGCATAAGAACTTCTTCAGTATCCTTAATCTTACTTATCGGTGTAGGTTTTTCAGGTGTGGGACAAAATGTCCATAAATTATCCGATCTATCAGGCATCTTTACGACAACTACCCTAGATGGAGCTGTGTCAATTCTTTCTGTTTGTATCTGTTTTGCATCTATTTTTGAAAATATAACCTTACCATCCACATTCGGTTCAGTGAGCATTTGTACTCCATCTACAACTTCAGATGAGAATTTTTTTCTCAGTTTCTTCATCGCTCTTTTTTCCCGCTCATAGTCTGATTCTCTCTTCCGATGACGGATAGAAGCTTTTGTATCTTCAAGGTAGTCATGCAGGAAACCTGTTTGTATCCAAAATGAAACGAGACCGGGATCCAAAGATGTATCAACCTGTGACG
>CAZAIV010000065.1:0-13918 GCA_964485315.1 uncultured Gammaproteobacteria bacterium | reverse complement strand
TCACTTTTAATTTTTAACTTTGGCTTTTGCCAACGATCACTTCCGCTGCCCGTAATAATTTATCGTGCAATAAAAATCCGGCTCTAATTTCTTCTATCACTTTTCCATCAATTCCGTCAACTGTTTGAATCGCTTCCATGATGCCCGGATCAAATTTTTTCCCAAGTGTTTCGATTCGTGTTACCCCTTCTTCTCTCAGAGCATCCTGAAATTGCGCGATACTAACGAGTAAATTTTGATCTTTACTATGTGTGCTCGCTAATATAAGTGTATCGAAAACAGGCAGCATTTTCAAGAGTATTTGCTTACTTGACGATTTTACCCATTCGCTTCGTTCTTCTCTGCTTCTCTTTTCCAGATTCTGATAATCCGCCATCGCACGCAAGTATTTCGCTTTATATTTTTCAAGTTCCTTTTGTAAAGTTTCAACTTCACCATTGGTCATTGGTAATTGGTCATTTGTCATTTCCTCAAGTTCTTCTTCTCGTTCTTCAACCAACTCATCCGATTGCTCAATATCTTCTCTTTCTTCTTGTTGCTTGTCACTTGTAACTTTTTGCTTCTGTTTAGTATCCATATCTAGTTAATTTTCAATTTCCAGTTTTCAATAAATTAAACATTGAGTCATTGAAAATTTTACCTTGCTCCCAGCAGCTCTTCAATCAAATTCCCGTAATAGCGAACCGTTGGGATAACTTCAGGATAATCAAGCCGCACAGGACCTAAAACACCCACCTCTCCGACCTGTTGCAGCGGCGCATGGTACCGAGTGTACACAAATCCGTACGGACCATTCAACTGACTTCCCAATTCCTCGCCGACTAACACATGTATATCTTCATTTATCGTATCAGGAGTCTTGGAAAAAATATTTTGGAAACAATCATACTCATCAATTGCTGAGAGCAACGTTTTCGTCACATCGATATCGAAAAACTCAGGCATATCCAATATGTATGAGTAACCTGCTACGTATAATGTGCCGTCTTCTGTCGATACGATGGCAAGCGTTTTCGTTTTATCCGCAAGCGATTTGGTTACTTCACGTAAAAAACGCTGTGCCTGATCGCGATAATCCCACACCTTTTCTTTCACCGCAACTTCTTCAACGGTTGAAAGTTCTTTCTCCTTCATCAATTCCCGAACATAGAGCTTCATACCCTCCGGCGTCGGGACGCGTCCGGCTGACGAATGAGGTTTCTTCAGATATCCTAAATCCGATAAACGAACCATTTCATTCCGGATCGTCGCAGGCGAGGCGCTTAAATTATGTTTTTTCTCCAATGTTTCCGATCCAACAGGTTCGGCGGTATCGACGTATTCTTCAATAATACTTTTGAGGATATCTATTTGTCGCTGAGTTAGGTTATGCATAAGTTAGCAAAATAGTACCACGAGTGCCAACGGTTGTCAAGTCGGTCTTTCAAGTTCAATATATTTGTGGCAAAATGGGTGTATGCGAAAACGAATCCGTGTTCTTTACTTTCTTCTCTCGCTTGTCTGTCTGGGAACGATCGTGTGGATTGTTTTTAGTTACTCTCCGAACGCGCTGTTACAGACACATTTTTTCGTCGCACCGGTTCTTTACATTTTTTATGTGGCGTTATTCGGCTTATGTTTTTTTCTCATGACAGCTCTCACAAAACACGTTATTCATGGAATAAGCTTGGGAATCTTTCTTGTTCCGTTGTTACTCTTGAAAATAAATAATGTGCTGCAGCCGTTTCTTATCGTTTTATTAGTAATTCTTATTATTGCTCTCGAAACTGCATTTTGGAAGAGAAATAAAATAAATAGGTAAGTTGCCTCATAACACGCATGCTGCTACAATTAACCCAATGGAAAAATTTTATATTACGATTGCTATTCCGTATATAAACGGAAAACCTCACATCGGTCATGCGCTTGAATATTTTCAGGCGGATACAATTCGTCGTTATCAACAACAATCAGGAAAAGAAACATTGGTTCTTTCAGGAGCGGACGAAAATGCATTGAAAAACGTCCAGGCAGCCGAAAAAGAAAATATTCCGATTGCGGAGTTTCTCGACCGAAACTCAAAACTATTTCAGGATGCATTTAAAAAACTGCGCATTCATCTGGACGTCTTCCAAAAAGGATCAAATGAAAAGCTCCACTGGCCCGGTGTGCAAAAACTATGGAAACTCTGTGCGCAAAATGGGGACATCTATAAAAAAGCATATAAGGGATTGTATTGTGTCGGATGTGAAAGTTTCAAGACAGAAGAAGAATTGAACGTGGAAGGTCTCTGTCCGGATCATTTAGTGAAACCGGAATTGGTTCACGAAGAAAACTATTTTTTCAGATTATCTAAGTATCAACAATCTATTACCGATCTTATTGAAAAAAACACGTTGAAAATTATCCCTGAAAACAAAAGGGCAGAAGCATTAAGCTTTGTCAGAGGCGGACTGAAAGACTTCAGTATTTCCCGATCAAAAAAACGAGCAAAGGGCGTGGGTGTTCCGGTCCCCGATGATCCTGATCAGGTTATGTATGTCTGGTTTGACGCCTTAACGATTTATATGACCGGCATAGGCTTCGGATGGAATGAAGAAACATGGGAAAAATGGTGGCCCGCTGACGTTCATATTATCGGGAAAGATATTAACCGATTCCATACTGTGTACTGGCCGGCAATGTTACTCTCGGCGAAATTACCGTTGCCAAAATCCGTACTCATTCACAGTTTTGTCCTCGCACAAGGCGGACAGAAAATGAGTAAATCTCTCGGAAATGTCATTGATCCGTTTGATCTTACAGAACAGTTTGGCGTTGAATCATTACGTTATTATTTACTGTCACAAATTCCGCTGGAAGAAGACGGTGAAGTCAGTTTGGACCGATTTAGACAAGTCTATAATGCCGATTTAGCCAATGGCCTGGGGAATCTGGTTGCGCGTATTGCAAAGCTCTGCGAATTATCTCACTACCGGCAGATTGAACCGAAAAACAAAACAGAGCATATCATGGATAAAGATATGTATAAAAAAGCATTAGATGCATTCCGTTTTTCTGATGCATGTGGTTTTATATGGGAAAAGATTACCGCAACTGACAAATATATTGATGAAACAAAACCGTGGGAATTAATTAAAAAAGAAGATCCGCGATTACGAAGTGTTGTCGCACATATTGTCGATCAAATACAGGAAATTTCCGAGTTACTCAAACCGCTATTACCGCAAACAGCCGAAAAGATAAGAGAACAATTTGAACAACAAGAGATCAAAAGCCAACCATCTCTTTTCCCGAGAATTAATGAAGTGAAAGATTCAAAATGAAAAGATGTTGATCTGTCAGCTGACGACAGCATGACATTTTTCACTTTTAATTTTTAACTTTAAATTTTCAACTACCTATGATCGATGCGCACTGTCACCTCAATTTCCAAGCGTTCGAATTAGATACTGACAAAGTTATCAAACAGGCATTTGCGAAAGGCGTAACCAGAATTATCAATACAGGAACGCAAGTCAGCTCAAGCAAAGAGGCTGTCAGACTCGCAGAGGTATATGAGAACCTTTATGCAATCGTCGGCATTCATCCTCACCACGCGGACAAACCAGATAAGGACTGGCTGCGGGAGCTTGAAAAACTCACAAAACATCCCAAAGTCGTGGGAATCGGAGAAATCGGTTTAGATTACTACTCTTATAAATCCAATGGTATAGTTGAGAAAAAATTACAACAAGAGTTGTTCGAAAAACAAATTATGCTTGCCCACCGGGCAAAACTTCCCCTGCAAATTCACAACCGATTGGCAGGAGAAGACATTATACAAATTCTTTTGAGTCATACATCTTATCTCTTAAATCCTCCCGGTATGTTTCATTGTTTCGCAGGAACCAAAGATGTATTGAAAGCAGCTCTCGAAATGGGATTTTACATAGGATTTGACGGGAATTGTACATATAAAGGTTTGGCGCCAGGAGAAACTGTTGCATTGCCTGAACTCATGGTCTATACACCACTAGACCGAATTGTCTGCGAAACAGATAGCCCGTACCTTACACCGATGCCGTTTCGTGGGCAGAGAAATGAGCCGCAATATGTTATACTTGTAGGAGAAGCTGTCGCCCGAATAAAGCATATATCGTTTGAAAAAGTAGGAGACCAGACAACCAAAAATGTATACACTGTTTTCAAGAAGCTAAAATTTCAAAAATCAAACCTCCCATCGTCACGGCATCGAACGCAGCTATGATGGGCAAGCAAATAGATTTGTTTACCCTGCGAAGCCTTGGCGAAGTCCGGGCGAAGTGGGGAGATCTCAGAAGTAAGATTCTTATTATGACAACGTTTTTTGATACATTTTTTCGCCGTTATCCGAATAGACTGCCTCGTTTACTGGAATTCTTGCCGGGAGTAACAGCATGGGCGCTGATCCTTTTGCCTGTATATGGTTCCTTCTTATTCCCTGCGTTTCTCGCATATTTTATTCTTTTTTTTGATGTGTATTGGTTCTTTAAATCGTTTCATCTTGTCTATACTGCGCATAGAGCAAGTCAAAAGGTAAAAACTGCAGAGAAAGAAGACTGGCTCGAAAAAGCAATGCCGCTGAAGCATTTTAATCAAGTAACCCATGTGCTGGTTATCCCTAATTACCAAGAAAGTGTCAATAAATTAAGAAAAACATTAGAAGTATTAGCAGAGCAAACATTTCCTTTGAAACGAATTTTTATTGTGCTGGCGATGGAAGAACGTGAAGCAACCTCTCAAGAAAAAGCAGATATCCTCATTGGAGAGTTCAGGGGAAAGTTTGGCGAAATTTTTGCATCGTTTCATCCCGATGTTATCGGAGAAGTAAAAGGGAAATCATCAAATGAAGCATTTGGAGGAAGAGTCGCGTATGAGAAACTGTATGCCACCAACAAGTATGACCTTGCGTATGCAACTGTTTCTTCCGTTGATGCGGATGCTATTTTTGACAAACAATACTTTGCCTATCTTACGCATGATTTTTTAATCAATCCCCACCGATACCTTCGTTTTTGGCAATCAGCGAATGTGTATTATAATAATCTTTGGAAAGTTCCCGCACCGATACGGATCATTTCTTTCTTCGGAAGTATGTATCGGACATCACTTCTTGTCCAAAAAGACCGACTCATCACAAACTCGACATATTCATTATCATTTAAGCTGCTACAAGATATTGATTTCTGGGATGTAGATGTGATCCCCGAAGATTATCGGATTTTCTTTAAGGCATTTTACCGAAATAAAGGAAATATTTGGGCAGAACCGATCTTTCTCAAAACCTCCCTGGATGCGCCACAATCAAGCACCTATATAAAAAGTTTGCAAAATAAATATCAACAAGAAAGACGCTGGGCATGGGGAGCATCCGATGATTCTCTTTTTATTAAATGGTGGCTGACCGTTCCGGATGTGCCGTTTTACAGAAAAACGATGCTTCTCCTGGATGTTTTACTCGATCATTTCCTTTGGCCGGTGAACTGGTTTATTATTACAGTTGCTGCCAATATCATGCCTCTGATTAATCCCGTATACTCAAGAACGGAACTGGGATACACATTACCGCAAATAGCAGCTTCTATCTTAACAATCTGTCTTTTAGCAATTGTCGCGCTTATTTATATTGACTTTCAGCATCACCCTGAGAACAAAAAGCTTCCGCTGTATCGAAAAATACTCTTCCCTCTCGAGTTCGCGCTTATGCCAATCGTCGGATTTTTTCTCTCTGCTCTTCCCGCGCTCATTTCTCACACACAACTTATGCTCGGCAAACGCTTAGAATATAAAGTGACTGAAAAAGTGTAAATTTTTTCAGTCATCCTGATTAGCCAATGGCTAAGAAGGATCTTCTGCGTTAATCTTATGAATATATATCTTTCTCGTTTAGAAAAATCTCATACAACATGGTTTTTAATAACAACGTTTCTTCTGTTCTTTTTCCTCCGTTTTCCTTCACTCGTTGAACCGTATTGGTATGGAGATGAGGGAATCTATGAAGTCATCGGTATTGCGCTTCGACACGGACGAATGCTTTACTCCGGTATTTGGGATAATAAACCCCCATTGCTTTACTTGACATATGCGCTATTTAACTCCGACCAATTCATGGTTCGACTCGCTTCGCTTTTGGTAGGACTTGGGGCAACATGTTGTTTTTTCTTCCTCGCAAGAAAACTGTTTCAACAGAAAAAAATTGTCTATACGGCAACAATTATCTTTTGCCTCCTTTTTGCCACACCTATCGCCGAAGGAAATATCGCAAATGCGGAAAACTTCATGCTTTTACCGATAATCGCTGCAGGATTATTAATCTACAACCTCAGTACAAATCTTGTCAGTCAAAAAAAACAAAATCCAAACAGCGCATCTTTTCTACTTTCTACAAACTCCCAGCCTCTCTTCCTTTCCGGTCTTCTTCTGAGTATCGCATTTTTATATAAAATTGTTGCGCTTTTCGATTTTACTGCCTTTGCCGTATTTCTCATCTGCATATATACTCCTGAAAAGATCAAGCTCAAATCGTTATGTACCGTACAGACTCTTCAAGAGATACTTCCACCGATCATCCCTTATGTGTTAGGTTTTGTGCTCCCGATAGCGGTAACTATTCTTTATTTTGTAATGAAGGGATCGGGAAATGATTTTTTCCATGCCATATTCGCAAGCAATATCGGGTATGTCGGATATGCAAATGTTTTTATTATCCCTCAAGGCTTATTACTGCTAAAATTAGTTCTTTTAACAAGCATTGTTCTTTTTCTTTTTACACAAAGACGGCATGTACCATCATCTGCGTTATTTATTCTTGTTTGGTTTTCATTCGAATTATTTGATAGTTTCTTTTCTCAACGAAATTATACACATTATTTTCTTATGCTTCTTCCAAGTCTTTCACTTCTTGTGGGTCTGCCAATACTTCTCTCCAGCTATCGGTATAAGCAATACGTCTACTCGGGGGTCATCGTCCTTGCAGCATTATCCATCCTCTATTTTTTATATGGACGTTATAATCTGCTTCCTTATTATGAAAACTTTTTCGGATATATCTCCAATCAAGAGTCCGTCACCGCCTATCAATCATTTTTTGATTCCAAAACACCGCGTGACTATATGATCGCCGACTATTTGAAGCTGCATACGAAACCATATGAGCCGATATTTATTTGGGGAAATAGCGCGCAAATTTATGTATTATCAAACACATTGCCACCGGGAAGATACACGGTAGCCTACCAAGCTATCAGCAATAAACAAACATTGGAAGACACGATACAAACACTGAATAACGTAAAACCTCGCTATATTATTATATTAGGAGACAGTCCCAATCTCCCATATAGTAATGTGAGTTATGGGTATAAGATCTCTTTAGGAGGGAATACAGTATATGAAAGGATGGGTGCGCAAACTCTTTCAAGATAGACTCATACGACAAATGAGTATTCTGTCTGCTGTCTTATTAGCCATTAGTTTGGCAGGTATTGTTGCATTTCTGCCGCACATACAACCGCTCGTTCCTTTATTTAATCAAGCAACATGGGGAGATCTTCGTCTTGCCGATAAATCAATGCTTTTTCTGCCTGCTGGCATGGTGCTTCTGTATCTTCTCATCAATCTCATTCTTGCAAAATATACTTCCGCAACAATGCCCCTCGTCGGAAGAATGTTTTCGATAAGCTTTACTCTTTGTGCGCTTCTCGTTTTTATCTTTCTCATTCGGACATTCCAACTGATTAGTTAATATGCCTTTTTTTTTACCAATCTTTTCATTCGTTCTATTTCCATTTTTAGCTGCGTTTTTGATTACATATCTTATCACCCCCTTTTTTATTTTTCTTAACGTAAAATTGCAGCTGGTAGATGATCCGAAACGTCATAATCACCCTGCCGTACTGCATACGAGGGTTATTCCAAGAGGCGGCAGTATTCCTTATTTTCTCGGTATTCTCTTCGGGGGACTATTCTTTCTTCCCATTACGCCAAAAACAGAAATTATTTTTGGAGCGGGATTACTTGCGTTATGTATCGGTATTATTGATGATAAGCTGAATAGCGAAGGAAAAGATATTTCTCCATACATTCGATTTGGTTTTAATATTATCTGCGCAATTATCGTCATAGCAGGGGGTGTGACGAGTACCTTTATTACAAGTCCATTCGGCGGCATTCTGCAATTGGGTACACCACTTATTCCCGGAACACTCATAACGCTTGCAAATCTTATTTATATCTTTTGGATTGTCTGGGTAATGAATATGCTTAACTGGAGCAAAGGGGTTGACGGACAAATGCCGGGTATTGTCGCAATCGCAGCAATTGTTATCGGCATTTTGAGTTTACGGTTTGCTATTCTTGACAGAACAGCAATTATAGACACTGAGTTATCATTTCTGATCGCGGGCGCCAGTATTGGTTTTCTTTTATATAACTTCCATCCTGCAAAAATTTTCCCCGGATATGGCGCAACGAGCGTCTATCTTTTGCTTGCCGTCGTTTCAATTCTATCGAGTGCGAAATTGGCAACCGCAATACTTGTCATGGGAGTACCTCTTATTGACGGTGTATTTACAATCATACGAAGAATTATTAATAAACGGTCCCCGTTTCTGCATGATAAGCAACACCTCCATCACTTATTATTGCAACTCGGTTATTCGCAAAGACAGATCGCATTGTTTTACTGGGCGATTTCTGCTATATTAGGGGTAGTTGCGTTATCTGTGCAAAGTACAGATAAAATTTTTGCAATAGTTATGTTAATTGTTCTGGTTGGAGGAGCATTACTGTTTTTACATTATATAACTCAAAGAGACCATGATAAAATTTCTACGTGATGCACTGCGATTACTCCGCCCACGTCAATGGGTAAAAAATTTTGCCCTTTATGCATCGATTATTTTTTCCGGTCAGCTATTTGACCCCATAACTTTTCAAATGGTTCTTCTCGGATTTTTTGTCTTCTGCGCTATCTCTAGTTCTGTGTATATTTTCAACGATATTATCGATATTCCAAAAGATCGTCTTCATCCCTTCAAACGATTTCGTCCTCTTGCTCACAAAGATCTACCCGTATCCTTCGGCATCACCACTGCTATTGTGTTAGCAATCATCGGGCTTCTCGGAAGTGTCAGCATATCTCCTGGATTTCTCTTACTTACGTTGGCGTTCATAGTTTTACAATTCCTTTATTCATTGTTTCTCAAACATATTGCAATCGTTGATATTCTGGTCCTAGCAACAGGATATATTATTCGCGTCTACGGAGGAGAAGTCATTACCGGATATCATATTTCCGTTTGGTTGCTTTTGACGACAATTTCACTCTCGCTGTTTCTGGCTGTCGGAAAACGGAGAAGAGAACTTACGCTTATTTCGCAATATTCGTCAGCACAGATCGCAGCAGTGCGTAAATCACTATCACATTATTCAGAAGGACTTTTGGATATGTATGCTGCAATTTTCGCAACAACGGGATTTGTCTTTTATTCACTGTTTACTTTTCTAGGAAGTTCGCAAATCAGTAATGACTTATTGTTACCCAACTATCTCCCTGTGCAACTACAGAGAAAATGGCTGATGTTAACAATTTTACCTGTCGTGTATGGTTTGATGCGTTATCTGCAGGATATATACGAAAAACATGAAGGAGAAAGTCCTGAAAAAGTGCTTTTCAGTGACAAGCAATTACTGGCAACTGTCATTATCTGGCTTCTCTTAACGATCGGTATTATTTACGGATTACAGGCAACGTAAAAAACAAGAGCAATTTTTTGCTGATTGTGGTAAAATAGAGGCATGCCGAATAGAAATACCATTCAAAAATGTTCTCAATGCGGCTCTCCGCTTATTCTCATAAATAAAGTAACTGAACTTATAGAAGGGTCGCGTTTCCCCCAAACAACGTTTACATACATCTGCTCAAATAAAGAATGCCAGGACAAGCGCGACAGAGAAACAGCGAAACGGATTAAACTGCAGAAAGATAAAGAGGGCGCAGACAAAGTTAGGCAAGAAAGAAAACTTGAAAATAAGAAAAACTTCGCTGCAAAAATAGAAACATTCAGTAGAGGACTAAAAAAAGCCGCATAATTTCATATCCATCTCTCCGGGGTATATAATACCTATATGCAACACAGATTCCGCTACGCAATTCTTGGAGGGACGTTCGATCATTTTCATAGCGGTCATATTCATTTTCTCCAAAATGCAATTGCACAATCGGAAAAAATAGCTATTGGCATAAGCGCCGAAAGCATATACCGAGATAAACCATTTGCCTACTCTATTGAAAATTATATAACCCGAGAAAAAAATGTAAGGGATTATTTGGAAACAAATGGATTTTCAGACAAATGTTCAATAATGCCATTAAATGATTTTTATGGAAATAGTCTGGACATCGAATCGATTGACGCAATTTTCGTCACACCTGAAACAAAAAAAGCAGCTGATAAAATAAACGAGAGACGAATGGAAAAGGGATGGAAGTCTCTGCATGTTATTGTCATTCCTTTTTTGAAAGGAAATGACGGAGAAATTATTTCTTCTGTCCGCATTCGAAAAGGGGAAATCGACAAAGAAGGGAATACGTATCTTTCTCTTTTTTTGCAAAAGAAAGAATATCACCTACCGCCCTCTCTCAGACAAGAACTACGAATACCAATCGGTGAAATTGTAACAACAAAAAAACAAGTAGAGATAATACAAAAAAACAATATGATTATTACTATTGGAGACATTGTTACATCCTCGTTGATGAAGCATCATTATCAGCCCGATGTAAGTATTTTCGATTTCAAATCAGAAAGGGAAAGAATCGACGATATATATATATTGAATAATTTGCCGCACCCTAATTTCACTGTTAACAATAATCCAGGGACCATCAGTAAGGAAGCAGTACTTGTTTATCAAAAAGCGCTGCAACAATATCTCACGAACAAAGGAAAACAGGCAGTTGAAATACGGGGAGAAGAAGATCTTCTTACAATACCTGTTGTTTTACTCTCGCCTCTGGGCACAACTGTTCTGTACGGACAAACAAATATCGGAGCAATTAGTATAAAAATAAATGAAGAAAAAAAAGAACATACGAAAAAACTCCTGTTACAATTTGTATAATTTCCTTTAATGTGATATCTTAGGAAAAATGAAAATCAATAATACATTATTGAAAAAACTTCTCAAACCCTACAAAGAAATCTCTCTTCTGTCACACATAAAAGCAACTCTTGACTGGGATTTGAATGTCAATCTTCCGCCCCTCGCATCAAAATCCCGTGCAGAACAATCTTCCTATCTTTCGGAATTAATTACACAAAAATGGTTAGATAAAGAATTCCGCTCACTGTATGAAAAGATACTACACGAAAAACTGACAACGCTCGAGGAGAAAGCAATTGTTCGAAATCTTCAATATGGCGCAAAATTTTATTATAAAGTTCCGAAAGAAATTATTATCGCAAAAGACAGAACATCATCGGAAGCATTCGTCGTCTGGAAACAATCACGAGAAGAGAATAACTTTAAGAAGTTTCTACCGTACCTCACCAAACTTATTGATTTTGATAAAACAATCGCCGGGCACTTGGGATATAAAAATAACCCGTATGATGCGCTTTTGGATTTATACGAACCTGAATTGACAGCAGAAGAATGCCAACGACTGTTTACCGGATTAAAAAAAGAGCTTGTGCCATTAGTGAAAAAGATCGAAAAAAGTAAATACTACACGGACAAATTGCCATTCATCGGTTCCAATTTTCATTACACTCTTCAGGATCAGGAAAAAATCACCCATTATCTTATGCAAAAAATGGGATTTCATTCTCAAGCCGGAAGAGTTGACATATCGCCGCATCCCTTTACGACGGAACTTTCACGATATGACATCCGTATTACAACCAAATATACCGAAGAAGATTTTCGTGAGTCATTTTCATCAACCATGCATGAGACAGGACACGCGTTGTATGAACAGGGAGTGAATCTTTTGTATGATGAGACACCATTAGCAAGCGGAGTGTCACTCGGTGTGCATGAATCGTTATCACGATTCTGGGAAAATATGGTTGGAAAAAATCCTGCATTTTTACAGTTCGTTTCACCGATTCTCCAAAGTTTTTATCAGAAGCAATTGGCAGGAGTTAATGAACAAAGTCTTATACAGGCATTCAATCTGGTAAAACCAAGTCTTATCCGAATTAACGCAGATGAAGTCACGTATTCTTTACACATTATTCTGCGCTTTGAAATGGAGAACGAATTGATTAACGGGAAAATCTCAGCAAAAGACTCGGCGGACGCATGGAGAGAAAAATCGAAAACACTATTGGGAGTTGCAGCAGCTACTGACGCAGACGGAGTTTTGCAGGATGTACATTGGACTTATGGAGCATTCGGCTACTTCCCATCTTATGCATTAGGGAATTTATACGGCGCGCAATTTCTATCAAGGATGAAAAAAGAAATTAACTTTGATGAGGAAGTAGGAAAAGGAAATTTGCTACCGATTAAAAATTGGCTCGATACAAATATTCATCAATACGGAAGTCTTTATTTCCCAAAAGATCTTATCAGAAAAGTAACCGGAGAAAAACTTAATTATACATACTTTGTAAATTATTTAACTGAAAAGTATTCGAAATTATATAACCTCAAATAGTGATTCAAAACTTTAACTTTTTTGTCATTCTGTCCGTCAGCTGACGGATCGGCATCTTCTTATAGAGTTGAGAAGATTCTGAACCAAGTTCAGAATGACAAGCGATTAATCCTTCTTCGCATACTGCGCGCTTACCCAACCGATTTTATTATCCGGCAATTTCACCTGATACCATCCGTCTTGTTCAGCGATATAAAACAAACTGTCCCCCGGTTTCACTTCTTCAATTTCTTGACTCCCCAAACTCGCTTCTGCATGCACCCGCAAAAATCCTGTCGGCGTATCCAAAATCGTGACTTTCGCGACGACAGGAGACGGCGCAAGCGTTGCAGTTGCGCTCGCTTCTACACCACCTTCCAGAGAACCTGATGTGCTTGCGGTATTGTCGTTTAATGATGATTGTACCGGAGCATTTGGATCAATTGCCAAATAGACAATCACATGCAGTGTGTATCCGAGGGGTGTGCGAATATGTAATGTCTTCTCTTTATATCCTGTTTTTTTCATAGTCAATGTATGATCGGATTCTGTCGGATTAGACAAAGCTAACGGCGTTATGCCGACAGGATTAGAATCTAATAACACGTTAACGCCTGATGGAAAAGACGTAATCACGATACCTGAATCTGTTTTATTATCAAGCGGCTCAAGTTGTAATGTGCTTCCTTCAGATAATGTCGGCCCGGCAAATGTATGATCCACTACTGCCAACACTCCCTTCACGATAGTAAGCTGCTCATAAAAGGGTGTTCTATCGCTTCCTTTTTCCGGCACAAGTTTCAATGTATACTCTTTCGCATCCAGAACGCTTTGCGGATTTACTGATGCGCATCGGCAAACAGGCGTCTGGCCGATAAATTGATTATCCAGATATACCTTTGCCGCAGGTAAACTGGTGACTTGCAGCTCGCCCTTACCACCTGTTTTAGCCAGAACGAATTGAGAACCAATGATAATAGCAATTGAAAGAAGAAATGAGGTGACGACAATAAAAATCGCTTTTTTCATAGGCAGAAATAGTATATCTCACTATAGCACGCTGAGAAAGCAGGTGGCAAGATAACAGAGAGAATGTTTTATTCCCAGAGAGAGAAGCGCTTTGTTATACTCTCTACATTTTCATTCTTTCCGAAAAATCCAACTGCGTATAAATCAATATCTTTCAGATTCTGTTCCGAAATCATTTTCTCCAATTTTTTATCATTCGTCGTTTCAATCATTTCTTTATTAAATGCCAAATAAGTCATACCC
>CAZAIV010000064.1:0-2861 GCA_964485315.1 uncultured Gammaproteobacteria bacterium | reverse complement strand
CCCCTTCCGCAGTTGTCATTCCCGCGAATGCGGGAATCCAATTAACAAGAAGACGCGTAACATGAATTACTTTACATGAGAAACATGAAAATAACATGAGAAAAAACCTAGAAGTTATTTCAAAAACTGTCATTCTGGCTTGTCCAGAATCACTTTTCTCTTATCTGATTCTGGGTGCTCCGTCAACTGACGGATTACCAGAATGACGAAACCGAGTAGGTTCTGAAATGAATTCTAGACTATTCTAACAGTGTTTCTATTCCTTTTTCAAGTTGTGTGTCATGACTCGGATCTTTCGGATCAAGATGAACGACGACATCGGGTGTCAGCCCTTTCTTATGCACCCACGTGCCATCCGGCGTTAACCACTTCGCAATAGTTATATGTAGTCCCGCGCCGTTACCAAGATCTATTGCTTCCTGCACGGTCCCTTTCCCGAATGACTGCTCGCCGACTAATTTCGCGCGATTATGATCACGCAGCACTCCGGAGACAATTTCGCTTGCCGATGCGGAACCGCCGTCGATAAGGACAACTAACGGTGCAGTCGTCAGTGAGCCCTTCCTGTTTACTGACAGCTGCGTGACATTCCCTTTTCCATCATCCTGCTGTACGACAACACCATTGCTGATAAATTCGGAACCGATATACACTGCATCTGTCAACAAGCCTCCGGGATTATCCCGAAGATCCAGAACGACTCCTTTCAGACTTTTATCTTTTTTCATTTCTGATGAAATGCTGCTCACAATGTTACTCCACTCCTTATTTGTCTGTTCGCCGAAATCCGAAAGACGGATGTACGCAACCTTATCTGTCGCGTGTTGTTTCAGGAAAGATGTCTGGCTAATGCCGGGAATATCCTTCACCTGCTTCACCCATGAGAAAACGCTTTTCACATTAATCGTATCACGGATAATCATAATCAAAGTTGATGCGGATGCACCCTTATGCAAAATCGTTAATGTCACAGGCGTCCCTTTCGGGCCTTTAATTTCATTTACCACTGTACTTAAGTCATTCCCCGAAACGATATTTTTATCGACTTTCAAAATAACATCGCCCGCTCTGATACCTGCCTTTTGCGCCGGACTTCCACTAAGCGGCGCGATGACAATAACCTGATTATTTTGCATGCCCAACTCTGCTCCGATTCCTCCGAATTGACCGGAAATTTGCTGCTGGAACGCGGTGTTATTGGCAGGCGGCAGGAACACTGTGAACGGATCATTCAAACTGCTGACCATTCCTTCTATCGCGCCGTTCACCATATCCTGCGGTTTGACAACGGACTGATCATAGTAATCAGTTTCAAGTTTCTCAAGTACCAGCCAGAATTGTGTCATGTCAATGTTCGTGACTCCAGTTGGCGGTTCTTTACTCGTGACGGTAATTTGCGGATGATAACTCTGCCAGGCTGCCGAGATATGATTCACACCAACGAAATAACCCAGAATTCCTGAGAGAATCATCAGTAATGATATTCGAACAAAAGACGGCTTCATGCAAGCAAAAGAATTGTGTAGGTCATCCCTTCCAAAAAGACTTCTTTATGCGCCTGTTTCACCAGCGGCTTGAGCGCATCCTGATTGACAAGAACAATCGGAACAATAAGGCTTTTTTGCTGTAAATAGTTCATATCGTCCGGGTCAACTTCTGTTGCGATAATACCTGCCGCGCCGATACCAATTGCTTTGATAAGCGCATCGCGGCCAAATTGACGACCAAGAATAACTTTATCAATGATAGAACCATTCAGTTGTGACACAAGTTGCTGCTGTGCAACATTCGCGTCATTCACATCCGGCAATATGACAAGTTCACCGCGAACAGTTCCTCCCATACCACCAATTCCTTGAATAATATTCTCATTTGTCTGAATGACAATCTGGTCATTATGACACACTTCTATAGTGCCGGCAAGAGGAGAAACTAATTCGTATTCTTTCTCTCGGGGATTACCGATGAAAAGCGTTCCGCTTTCTTCTTCGAAACGAAGAACCGTCCCTTCGACATTGCTTTTCAGCCGGGCGAGGGTAAGTCCAAGCACGTTTTTTCTCAACGCAATAACATCTCCTGCATGTACTTCATCACCGGGTTGGATATGTAATAATTTTGGGGCTTTTTTCGCCGGTATTCGAAGTAATTGCGCGACATGAATAGTATGTTCCGGCGCTGAAGGAATTTTCGCGAGAACCTGTCCATGCTTTACCTTGTCTCCGACATTGATAAGAACAGTTGCTCCTTTTGGAATGGTAATCGGCAGAGAAACCATAATAGTATCTGGAATTTAGAATCTGGTATCTAGTATACAGTATAAGGGAGAAAATAGATAATCCCTCAGAATTTGTCAGGGGTTTGTCATTTCGATGCCGAGCTTGCGAGGGTGAGAAATCCCAAACAGAGATCTCTCACTCTTCGTTCGAGATGACATAAATAGGTTGATCTTGTAAGACAACTATATTACCAACATCTCCCACCTTCGACAACTGTATATATCGTTCTGTTTTCATATTGTAAAATTATCCGCGGGCAACAAACGGCAAGAGCGCGAGATGACGGGCATATTTAATCGCTGCAGTTAAGCGGCGCTGGTGCAGAGCGCAAAGACCGTTTCTTACTTTCCCTACAATTCTTCCCCGCTCCGTGACAAATTTTTGCAATGTCACCGTGTCTGTATACCTCGGCATTGTTTTTTCTTTGCAGAAATAGCACTCTTTCGGCGCTTGAATCGGTCTTCTCGGTGTTCGTACTTGTCTCTTCATATTATATTGTCACGTTACGCAGTTACTATGTTTCTGGCTTGTCCAGAATCGATTCTGGATGCGCTTCGTCCTGCACCATACTGTACGGGACTTCGC
>CAZAIV010000063.1:0-1572 GCA_964485315.1 uncultured Gammaproteobacteria bacterium | reverse complement strand
GCAGTGATAGTATTGCCTAGGTAAACTTGAGCCATGTTCATTTTCCCCAGTCTTACTGCGAAAGGAATTTTGAGCGGTTTAAGAGACGTGCCGATAAAACCCACGAAGAATCCGCTCACTATCGGCCCCAGAAGACCGCAGATTTTAAGATAAATAGGCTTCTCGTTCTTGTATTCAAATTCGGCAGGTCTAAAGTGAATGAATATCAGACGCAGTCCATATAAGATCGCAAGGATACCTAATGTGACCAGCAACACATTGGCAGAGACGGCAAAGAAAACAGCCGTACCGGCAATTACTCCCAGTAGCGCCAGAACTGGTACTAACGTCAAAAATTTGCTTTTATTCTGCCCCGGCATCGCTTTTATTTTTCCCCTATTTTTTAACAGGATAAAGCCGGCGCTTAAAAACACTATCCATAGAAAAACATTGACCGCTTCGGACACCGGTAACTTCAAGAGAGAGATCAAAAGGATGACCGCAAAAAAGCGGTCAAATTGGATTTTCAATCCGGCGGTTACAAAACCGACTATAAGCACGATTGCGATGAATAAAATTATTGATGTCATAATTTTTGTTAATTATTAATTGCAATGCTCACATTCCAGACCGATTTCTTTTATTTCCTTTTCAGAAACCATTTGAAGTGTGGGATGCTGAATATTATATTTTTCTTTTAACAATTTCATGACCTTAGCTATGATTTTTGTCCTGTCGGTTTTATCCATTTCCCCGATAATCATATGGGCGCTCAAAAAACGATCGTGCGAGCCGGTCTGCCAAATATGCAGATCATTGACTCTGATGACCCCGTTGAAATCAGCTAACGCGCGTTTTACTTCCTCGAAGTCCAAATCATCCGGCACTGAATCCAAAAGCATGTTTACTGACTCGGTCAATATTTCGTATACTTCCTTTAGCAAAAACACCGAGACGATGATTGAAGCGACCGGATCAACCCAATTCCATCCGGTGTAATAGATAATAATAGCGGCGATGACGACAGCCAGAGAAAACAAGGCATCCTGCATCGAATGAAGCCATGCGCTTTTTAGATTGAGATTTTTCTTGGAATCTTTTTCCAAAATATAGGTAGCCAAACCGTTGCCGACAAGCGAAACGACCGCCACGATAAGCATTGTAAATCCGGCCACCGGTTCAGGGTGGAATATTCTTATTATCGATTCCACGAGCACCCATCCGCTCACACCCAAAAGGACGCCTCCGTTCACAAAGGCGATTATTACCTCGACTCTTTTGTATCCATAAGTCTTTAGGCTGGTTTCCGGCCTGACGGCTACCTTTTCTCCCCATAGGCTCAAACCCATCGAGCCGATATCGGTTGTGTTATGCAAAGCTTCCGAGATGAGCGCCATGCTTCTCGCAAGGATACCGAAAAGAATCTCCGCTACTGCGATACATGCGTTTATCGTTATCGCGATTGCGAGGTTTTTCGGGGCGTTTTGATGTTCGTGTGTGTCCATGAAAGTTATATTCGTATTTTGCGGATAATGAGAACCACAAGGGGGAGTGCCCGATCTCGCATATCGGGCACTCCGTCTGGATGTTAAG
>CAZAIV010000062.1:0-4837 GCA_964485315.1 uncultured Gammaproteobacteria bacterium | reverse complement strand
CTAGAAAACTTGCCAGCTGATCGATATCTTTTCCGTATGCTAGAATAGTAGCACTTGAGTGTTTCTTATCGCGCAGGAAGTTGGTAAAAGCGGCGTGCGCGTCACGGATTTGAATCTGTTTCATACAATAAGTCCCATAATATCAAATATGATGTGCGTAAGTCAAGCGTGAAAAATAGAAAGGATATATGAAAAAGGCGAGTTTTTTCATTATTGTGGCTATTTGCCTGGTAATTATTAACAATCTGGCGCATTCAATTATTGCTATTTGGCAGAAACAGGCGTTTCTCACGACAGCGCAAGCGAATTTACAAAAGGAAGAACAGAAAAACCAGCAACTACAGAGTCAGTATAAAATAGTTTCCCAAAAACAATTTACCGAAGAACAGGCGAGGGATAAATTGCTTCTCATCAAACCGGGAGAGACAATGATTTTAATTCCGACAGGGATGCTGCCGAAAGAAGAACAGATAAATACAAATGGACAGCCAGTCGAAAAACCCCACTGGCAGGAATGGTGGGAATACTTTTTTGACTAAATTGTGCTAGAATCCAGACAGGCGGAGTATATGAGTGAAGCTGAAGGAGGCATACAACCAGGAGCAGGCGCAGAGAATCTTAATTTATTGCACCCTTCATTTCAAGGGTTACACGCAGTTGTCGAGAATGTTATTCCCGGGTTTGATGATCCAACGCTTCGCACACAACTCCAGACTGCTTTCCAAGCGTTTCCCGAAAAATATCGTCCTTCATTGAACGGCGAAATACCACATCTTCCAACCAGCGTTATTTCTGATTCCGAATCCGCACAGATAGAGAGAGTCAATTAGGATTTGTAGTTCTCTCGGGAGCAGGAAACACCGGGCCAAGCGGAGCGCATATCAATGCTGAGTTTTATAAAGCCGCAAGAGGAAATCCTCATATTCCCCAAATAGGATTGTCTATCGCAATTGGATCTCCGGCAAGCGTTGATGAAAAAATTACAAAGTTTTCCGCGAGTCATATAGAGAGGGCAGCGTATGAAGCTGCCGTGGTTATAGAACAACTAAAAAAACATCCGGTCAAAGAGTTAATCTGCATGGGGCATTCTCTTGGAGGCACGGAGTTGGCATATATGATCCCTATTTTGCGAAGTCTCATTAAACAAAACGGATTGGATACGAAAATAAAAGGCGAAATTTTTATTCAGTCTACCGGACAATATGAGCAGAGTATCCCCGGAATTTCTGCACGATCGGGAGAAGTGGGGTCACTCAGGGGTGAGATGAGAGAACTCTTTCCCTCAAGTGTTGATATATCAGAAGCAGAAGAGAGATTGCAAAGACTGGATGAAGATGTAGATATGGAAGAAGTCTTACTGATGAGAACACAGATTGAAGAAATGAGAAGAAAGAAAGAGAATCCTCCATATTTAACAGAAGAGGAGTGGACAGCGTTAGCTGCTATGGATAAAGAGTTAGAGGAAGAAAAAGACAAGACCCGTAGAAGAGATCTTGTAGGTCAAAGAGCGGCCTTTTTTCTAAAAAGCAAAGATAAGGCTAAGCCGTCTATTATGCAACGAATAGTAGCCGCAGCAGATATCCGGCCAAAACCAATACTTTCTAATACCGACTGGTTGCAAGTCGGTGCAAAAATCATGGGATATGATAAGGTGCCGGTTTTGAATAGAGTTCTTCCGGAGTATGGAATTAATACAGCATTGCCTGAGTGGCTAAGAGACCAAGTTGACGACGTACTGACAGCATTTCTTTGGGGAGGGAAAGACGCATATATGCCGGCTAAAGAAGCGCAGGCAAGACAAACCAGCGAAGCAATTGATCGTATGCGAAAGATTAAAAAAGAAAATCCGGAATTGGATGCGGAAACGGTTTGGCGAGAGGCGCAATATTTCCCTCATTCGCCTGTGGTTTTTGATGCTGAAATCGCTGACTTCCCTCATATCGGTGTTGCTACGGATGCACCAAAATACGCAAAAATTGTGACGGATGTTGTTTGGAGAATGTATAACGATGAAGCGGCTAATAAGATGCAGCCTGGTGAGCCGCAAAAAATAGTCCGCCTGCACTACTAATTCTTTTAATAAATCTCTGTGTGCGGATGCTTGCTTCTCTCTCGTTTAATTATGTACAATCGAAACTGATGATACAGAAAAGTTCAACAGAATCAGTGCTTGAGTTGCATAGGAAAATCAGAAGGCTCAGAAAGTTTTTCGACCTCGATAAGCTCATAGAAACACAAACAGATGATGAATACATAAAAAAATATTATCGTATTAATCAATGGACTTAATCTGAAGAAGAAAGGTTCGCAAGGAAGATCTCAGCGAAAGCTATGGCAATGACAGATTTTCAGTACTATGGAGACTTTTTAAAAGAGGTACAGCAGGCAGGGCTAAAAGTGGTAAAAAGTGAAGACGTCTCCTGGTGCATTATACCTTCTTTGCACAAATTAGAGACGTTCGGCAAATTAATGCTTATTTTTTGGCCAATCGTGAAAGTTCTTGAAGTATTTTATGGAAAGTCCTTTTCGTATAATGCTATAGCAGGCTTGCTATTACCCAATAGCATTGAAATGGGTTTTGGTTCCTACTATATTACAACGATGAAGAAATAAGATCTCTGTTGCGGGGTCGGGAGTCGACCGCATGCTTAAACACTTGACAAAGCACGTGGTTTTTGTTACTATATTGCTATGAAAACCTTTCTTATGCCGCACGAAGAGCACATTGCTATTGATGATTTACGCCGTAATTTTGGTGAGATTAAAAAGCGGTTACCTAATGTTACCTTTATCATTACTGATAGAGGTAAGGAAATTGGTGTATTAAGCGCGACAGAAAAAATGAAAAGGGAAGCATTATTAGCAACAGCTGGTGCATGGAAGAATACAAGACTTGATGACGATGCGTTATGGAAAGATGTATTGAAGAAGAAATCTCGTAAAGAAGACATAGTTTTATGAAAGCATATCTCCTTGATACCTCGGTTATCATTGACTTCTTGCGGGGAAAAGAAACTGTAGTCTCATCAATAAAAGAATTAAATGGAAAGATAGTATCGAGTGTAATTTGTTGGGCAGAGTTATATGAAGGCGTATATAGAGGTAGAGATAAAAAAGAGAGAAAAGAGGAAGAGCAACTTATCAATGAATTCTTCAGCAAACTTTCACACGTCTATATAATAGATGGCCACATCGCAAAGAAGTTTGGAGAATTACGAGCGAGATTGAAACAAGAGGGGAATGTGATTGAGGATATAGATCTTTTTATTGCAGCGACATGCGTAGTCAACGATCTTATATTAGTCACGTTTAATAAAAAGCATTTCTCTCATGTGAGAGAACTCCATATTCTCTGATAGATACTGTGTTGCGGGGTCGGGAGTCGGACCCGACCAAAAGGATTATGAGCCCTTTATGCACCGTACATTACCCCGCGCGCACAATGAGTATAGCATTTGATTTGAACGTGGTCAACCTGATATACTCAACGAAATTTCAAAATTCAAAAATCAAATCTCAAAATAAGAAATCGCCGTAGACTATTTATAGTTAATATTAAATACTTTATACTAGATACTAGACTCTAAATACTAGTATTTGCCAGGGTAGCTCAGTTGGTTAGAGCATCTCATTCATAAAGAGAAGATCGTGAGTCCGAATCTCACCCCTGGTACTTTTTAAATGAAAAGATTAAAGTGAAAATGAAAAGATTAACGCATGATACATTTGAACGATTTGAAAAATAAAAAAATTGCAGTTTTGGGTCTAGGAGTAGAGGGGATGTCGACTGTTCGATACCTCCTCAAACATGGAATTATTCCGATAGTTATGGATGAAAAGTTGACCGAAGAGAGCGAAGACATTAAGGCAGTACGAACATTGGGTATAACCTGTTTTCTCGGTGAGCATGCTTTTCATGAACTTTCGTCCTTTGATGTGGCATTTAGAACTCCGGGAATTTCCCTTTCCCACCCTGATTTGCAAAAAGCAAAAGAAGAGGGTGTTGAGATAACATCGCAGACACGATTATTTTTCGATCTTTGTCCGTGTCCGATCATCGGTGTGACCGGAACAAAGGGAAAAGGGACGACAGTCTCTTTGATATATGAAATGTTGAAAAAACAGGGTTTTGATGCTTATTTAGGCGGAAATATAGGGCAAGCCTCATTGGATTTTTTGGACAACTTAAATCCTCAATCAAAAGTGGTCTTGGAACTGTCGAGTTTTCAACTGGAAGATCTCAATAAAAGCCCGCATATCGCTGTTTTATTGATGATATCTCCTGAACATTTAGGAGCAGATACAGTCGGGACGCAGAATTATCATAAGACAATGGATGAATATATTTCCGCGAAGAGAAATATTCTCAGATTTCAAACCCCATCAAACTTCGCGATTATTAACAGGGACTATATCCCATCCAATGAGTCTGATATCCACACAGAAGGGAAGGTTTTTTATATCTCCCGTGAGAGAGAAACGACTAACGGCTGCTTCGCCCTCAACGGGAAAATCATTATTCGCCGGAACGGAAAAGACGAAAATGTTATTAATACGTCTGATATTGCATTGCTGGGAAAACACAATTGGGAAAATGTCTGCGCGTCAGTCATGGCGGCGACACTCGCAGGAGTCAATAAAAAAAACATTGTTTCAGTGCCGCAATCATTTAAAGGACTGACACATCGATTGCAGTTGATCAGAGAAGTAAACGGAGTAAAATACTATGATGATTCGTTTTCCACCACGCCTGAAACAGCGATTGCGGCGATTGAGGCATTTGAACAGCCTGAAATTTTGATTCTCGGCGGCTCAAGCAAAAATGCCGACTTTACGC
>CAZAIV010000061.1:0-11037 GCA_964485315.1 uncultured Gammaproteobacteria bacterium | reverse complement strand
CTCCTTCGACAAGCTCAGGATCGCTCGCAATGACCGGGTAAATGATATGAAAAAACATTCATTATTTTTCATTTTTATACTTTTAATTTTATTCTACATTCCGGCAGTTTTGCCGCTATTCCATCCGGGATTTTTCCCATTTCATGACGCAGCGCAGGCACAGCGGTTATATGAGATGTCGAAAGCATTACAAGACGGCATGTTTCCTGTCCGATGGTCGCAAGATTTGGGATACGGATACGGATATCCTATTTTTAACTTCTACGCGCCTTTTATGTATTACTTCGGTTCGCTTTTTTATTTTCTCGGTGTTTCCGCTATCGGTTCGATCAAAACAGTTGTTGGCATAAGTATTTTTCTCTCAGGTTTGGGAATGTTTTTTCTTGCAAGAAAATTATTTAATGCGCCGTCTGCCATTCTTGCATCCGTCTTATATGTCTATGCTCCTTATCATGCGTTGGATATCTATGTGCGAGGTGATTTCGCTGAAGCATTCGCATACAGTCTTTTGCCTTTTTTCATATACTCTTTATTAAAAATCGCCGAAGATAAGAAATGGCGTTGGGTGATACTTGGAGCCTGTTCGTATGCCCTTTTAATACTCTCGCATAATCTTACCGCTCTTATGGTGACGCCTGTTGCCGTTCTCACTGCCCTCTTTTTAGGCATACATCTATATAAGCAAAAAAAGACGCGGCAGCTTACAGGGCTGTTTTCCATTTTTCTTCTTGGATGTATGCTCTCCGCATTTTATTGGATGCCCGCTGTCACAGAAATGAATTATACGAATGTGCATGCTGTCACGAAAGGCGGATCCGATTATCATCAGAATTATGTTTGTTTATCTCAGCTTTGGGACAGTCCGTGGGGATTTGGCGGTTCAGCGCCGGGTTGTATCGACGGATTATCATTCCGTGTGGGGAAAATTCATCTCATTCTTTCGGGGTTTTCTCTCATCGGATTGATCGTATTTTCCTTTGTGAAAAGATATCAGATATTTCTTAAAAAAAGAAGGCGATTGCTTATCGGACTGACAGCCGGCTTATGCGTATCATTACTTTTTACACTTTCTATCAGTCAGCCATTTTGGGAAGTATTTCCATTCATGGCGTATTTCCAGTTTCCGTGGCGTTTCTTATTACTTGCCGGCTTCTTCACAAGTCTTCTTGGAGGAAGCGTGCTTTGGTATCTCAATTGGTTACCTCTTCCTCATAAGAAAATAGTTCTCACAGCGATACTCATCGTTTTTATCTCGGGCACTCTTTTTATTAATGCAAAATTGTTTATTCCCCAAAGATATACATCCGATACGGATGCTATGCTTATTAATAGGGAAAGTCTCATTTGGCAAACTTCCAAAATCTCGGATGAATATATGCCTTCTTTTATAAAGAAACCACAAACGCAGGATGATGCATTAACCTATCATGAAATAACCATGAGTTCTCCGGCTCTTGTGAAATCCTTACAACAATCAACAACAGAATTTTCAGCAACGATAGACTCATCCCGAAAGCAAACAATTTTATTGCATATAGCGCCGTTTCCCGCATGGCGCCTGTTTATCGATAATCATGAAGCGCAGTATCAGAATACGCCGTCGGGAATACGATTTCTCCTGCAGTCGGGTGCGCATTCTATTGATGCTTCTTTTCAATCTACAGATACTGAAGCATTTGCGAACATGGTATCTTTTGCTGGTATAATACTCCTGTTTGCTGGTATACTTGTAATGCGTGTATGAGTAAAAAACTTCCCGAGCTATCTGTCTTTTTCCCGTTCTGGAATGAAGAGAAAAATATCACAGAGGTAGTTACGAAAGCTATCCCTGTTGTGAAGCAGGTAGCTGAAAAGTGGGAAATCATCATGATCGACGACGGGTCAAGCGATAACACCCGTGATGTTGCTGAGAAATTGGTGAAAACTGATACACATCATCTGCGGGTTATCTCTCATACGCCGAATCGCGGATATGGAGCGTCATTGCGGGAAGGATTTGTTAATGCAAAGTATGTCTATATTGTCTTTACCGACGGGGACGGACAGTTTGATTTCGGAGAAGTGACGAAGTTTATTAACGAGATTGTCAATACGGATATTGTTATCGGTTATCGGAAAAAAAGACGTGACCATAAAATCTTTAAACGTCTGTTGTTGATGAATCTTTTGAAGGCGTGGGATTTTCTCCTTTTCGGATTTCATTTTAAGGATATTGATTGTGGATTTAAGATGTTTACCAAACAGGCAATTGATCAGATTATGCCGCTTCGTTCGGAAGGAGCGATGATTACGACAGAGATTCTGGCGAAAGCGACGAAGAAAAAGCTGCGTATCAAACAAATCGGCGTCGAACATTATGAGCGCCAACATGGCGCGCCGACCGGCGCCAATTTCCCTGTTATTGTTCGGGCAGTATTAGAAAGTTTTATGCTTTGGTGGGATATTAAAAATGGAAGATTCTAACATTTCGATCATTCGTCAGACGGTAAAAGGCGTTATTGCTATTATTTCCCGAACGTTTATTTTAGATATTATTTTTGCAGCGACGTCGATTATCGTTTTCAGCGTCCTGACACAAGCACAAGTCGGTATCTATACTGTCGTGGTCGCGCTGCAGCGCATCGTCAGTTTCTTTACCGATTTCGGTTTCGGCGCGGCGCTCGTACAAAAAAAAGAGGAACTGACGAGAGAAGATTTGCGGACATCATTCACGTTACAGGCGCTTCTCACGTTTTCTGTTTTTTGCGTTGTTCTTCTTCTGCGGGGTTCTATCATGTCGTTTTCGCACCTTTCTCCGGCGGGATTCCGTTTACTCGCAGTCTTAATCTTTACTATTTTTCTTTCTTCGTTTAAGACAGTCCCCTCGATTCTTTTGGAGCGAAAAATTCATTTTCATAAACTGGTTATTCCGCAGCTTGTTGAGACAATTGTTTTTAATGTTATTTTGCTTCTTCTTGTTTTGGATCATTTCGGTGTTGATAGCTATTCGTGGGCATTTCTCATTTCGGCGACGATCAGCATACCGTTTTATTTCCTGGCGGCTCCCTGGGATTTCGGTATCGGTATCAGTAAAGCAAGCCTTGTTCATCTGAAATTCGGCGTGCAGTTCCAGGCGAAAAATATTTTATCAACCATAAAAGATGATTTTCTGACAGTCATCTTAACGAGATTTCTTAATTATTCTCAAATCGGGTATATCGGTTTCGCCCAAAGTTTGGCATTCTATCCTTATCGTTATTTCGTCGACAGTGTCACCCGGGTGACATTTTCCGCCTACGCGAGACTGCAGGAAGATACAAAGGTATTGCGCGGAGCGATTGAAAAATCGCTTTTTTTTGTCAGTCTGTTAATGTTTCCCGTTCTGACAGGCATTATTCTTGCCATGCCGTCTATTATTATGTATTTCCCAAAATGGCATGGGAAATGGGAAGGCGCTTTAGTCAGTCTTACGTTTTTTTCGCTGAATGCTATGGTCTCCGGATTGTCCGGAATACTCGTGAATGTATTGGATTCCAGCGGAAGGGTGAAAACGACATTACGCCTCATGGTTATTTGGACCGTGCTGACATGGACGTTTACGATACTGGCGATTTATTTCTACGGCTATAACGGTGTTGCTGCGGCCTCTTTCTTCGTGACGTTAACGATTTACTATACGATATATCTGGTAAGGAAAGTGATAGACTTTTCTTTCTGGAAGAGTATTTACAAACCGATCATCGGTACGGTTATAATGGGAATAGTATTCGTTCTTTTGAAAATACTATTTGTTCATGATTTGCTCAGTGTTTTTGTGGTCAGTTTTGTGAGCGGTGTGGTGTATTTTATCACTCTGTATCTTTTTTCGGGGAAAGAACTTATCTATGATATTAAAATATTATTAAAACGATGAAATCACCCAAACTGTCAGTTGTCGTACTTGTGCATAATGAAGCTGCGTCTTTGGAAGCATGTTTACAATCTGTGAAAGATATTGCTTGGGAAATTATCGTTGTCGACGCAGATTCGAACGATAATTCAGCAGCGATAGCCAAACAGTTTACGAAACATGTCTACCCCCGCCCGAATAATCTTCTTCTCAACCCGAATAAAAATTTTGGTTTTCAGAAAGCGACGGGTGAATGGATTCTCAATCTTGACGCGGATGAGAAAGTAACGCCGGAATTAGCAGAAGAAATAAACAAGGTTATCGATTCACAAAATGACACTGCGGGATATTGGATCGCCAGGAAAAATATCGTTTTCGGGAAATGGATCGAACATTCGATATGGTGGCCCGATTACCAAATGCGTTTGTTCAAAAACGGAAAAGGACGTTTTGCAGAGAAACATGTGCATGAATTATTGGAAGTGGACGGAACTGTCGGAAAACTGCAGCAGCCGATGATACATGTGAATTATACGTCAATCAGTCAGTGGATCCGAAAGATGGACACAATCTATACGGAAAATGAAGTGACGCAGCGATTAGAGAAGGGGGAGCATGTTACACCGTTAGACGTGTTACGATATCCTGCTCATGATTTTCTGCAGACATATTTCTTTCAAAAAGGTTATAAAGATGGTCTGCATGGTTTGGTTTTAAGTATCCTGCAAGCATTTTATGCCGAGATTGTATTCGCAAAAATATGGGAGAAAGAAGGATTCATCGAAACAAGCGATCCGAAATTCAGAGAAGAAGTTATCCGTGAGTTGAAAAAAATAGGATATGAATTTCGTTATTGGATTATGACAGTTGTCATCGATCATACCGACGGCATGCTGGAGAAAACGTTTATGAAAGTAAAAAGAAAAGTCATATTGAGAAAACTGAAAAAAAATGAATGATGAAAAAAGCGGCAATTATTACTGTTAATTATAACGGAGAACAGGATGTTTTTGATTGTCTGCAGTCCCTCTATAAGCTGTCTTTACGGGATATATCCTTAACGATTTATGTTATCGATAACCATTCGAAAAAAGAGAATACATATCATCTTGAGGAAACTCTGAAGACGTTTACGGATCCGAAGCAGATAAAAACCGTTTTACTTAAAAATGCGGAAAATCTCGGATTTTCGGGAGGAAACAATGTCGGCATTCGTGAGGCGGTTTCCGCGGGGAATGAATATAGTATCCTTTTAAATAATGACACTTATGTAGCAAAAGATCTGGTAGAAAAATTGATTTTAGCTGCGGACGCGCATGGTGATGCGGGTATCATAGCTCCGAAAATCTATTTTGCTCCCGGATATGAATATCACAAAGACAGATATTCGGAAAAAGAAAAAGGTAAAGTTATCTGGTATGCAGGGGGAATTATGGACTGGAAGAATCTTATCGGATCGCACCGCGGTGTGGATGAAGTCGATCATGGCCAGTTTGACGATGAAGAACTGACGCATTCCGCGACAGGATGTTGCATGCTTATCAAACGGGAAGTCATAAAAAAAATCGGTCTTTTGGATGAGAAATATTTTATGTATTTCGAAGATAATGATTTCTCCATGCGGGCGAAAAAAGCGGGTTTTGCTATTTTATATACACCCAAACCGGTGGTGTGGCATAAAAACGCGTCGTCATCAGGTGGTTCAGGTTCTCAATTGCAGGAATATTATTTGACAAGAAACAGGTTGCTATTTGGAATAAACTACGCTCCGCTGCGTACGAAAATTTCTCTCATAAAAGAAAGTTTCCGTTTACTCCAAAAGGGAAGTCTATGGCAAAAAAGAGGAGTCATTGACTTTTATATCCGCAAACTCGGGAGGGGAAGCTATGCTAAAGCTTAGCAAGCGAAACGATTTTATACTTTATTTCTTTGGTCTTATTCTTTGTTTAAGCATATTAATTTTGTATTATCAGCGGGCTGTATCTTTCAGCTTCATCGATGAATTCAACAACTTTTCTTCAGGCTATTTTCTATTGCAAGGTAGACAACTCTATTCCGAAATATTTCTTCAGCATAATATGCTGATGCCGTATCTGAGCGCGGGAATACAGTTTTTATTCCGTCCGGACAGCATGTATAAGCTTGTTTTGGATCACCGGTTATTTGTTGCTTTGTTTGCTTTTTTCTGGGACATCTTTTTCATTATCAAATATCGTTGGTATGGTTTTGCATTCGTCGCGGTATTCGAAATCAGCAAATATTATTCGTTCGGAAATTTGTTTTTGGGTGAAAGTTTGGTTGTCTATCCGATCCTCTACCTGTTTATCCTTGGTATTACTCTTCTTGAGAAACAAAAAATTGCGCAGTATGACATGCTTTTATCAGGAGTTGCCGTGTGGTTTATCGTGTGGACGCGTGAACCGCTTATTCCTGTTGCTCTTTTTCTTTACGCAGCTGTTTTACTTCTCGTGAAAAAGAAAAAGGAGCGGCTTATTACTCTGGGGATTTTCGTTTTTCTTTCCATAATCATACTTCTGATGACAAATATACCCGCGTATTTGTATCAAATACTTTACGTAAATTTCCATACTGTTTTTCTATCGGAAACGAAATCTGAAGGAACGCAAGGTATCGGGTTGTTGAGGATATTTCTCTATCCGATAGAGATATTTCTTACCGGAACATGGAATGTCTTCCGTCTTTTTTCCATTGCTCTATCCGGTTTTTCCCTTCTCTCTCTTTTTTTTGTCATATTTTTTCTGAAGAAAATAAAGATTGCTGCTTTTGTTTTCGTTACTCTTGGACTCGCAGCTGTTCGTATGACGATGCCGGGCACGACATTTTATGTCGCGTATCACATGATTGTGTGGTACGGCCTGTGTATCTTTTCTACAATATTTCTTTTCTCTCTGCTACATCAGCATAAGCAAACGAAATTGGTAAGCAATATTCTTTTTACCGCATTTGTTTTTACAAATATATATGTCTTTCTGGTACATAAATCATTTTTGTATGATACGGTCAATCGTCAGAATGATTTTACCGTCGCGTATGCCAGATACTATGATTATGGAGAAGCAGTGCATCAATTGTCGACGAAAAACAATACACTTTTTGTGGATAACTATGACAGTATTATTTACTGGCAGGCGAAACTTCCTTCAGCATATCAATATAGTTTTTTCTACCCAACGATGCAAACATTTCCTCTGTTTCTTAAGGCAAGGGAGACAATGTTTGACAGTCATCCGCCGACATTTGTCTATGAGAATTGCACAGACGCATCAATCGGTATTCCAAATGACAAGCAAATACTCTATACTCGCTTAAACGGCGTCAATGGACCATCCTGTCTGTATATCTATAAAAACGATATTAAAAATATAACGAAGAACCAATGGCAAACGGCAAAAAGCCTGGGTTTTTCTTTGCCGGATAAAACATGAAAAAACTGACCACGATCATTTTAACATTGAATGATGAAAGCAGAATAGCGGACTGTATCGATTCCGTTTCTTTTTCAGATGAGATAGTCGTTATTGATGGCGGATCAACGGATAGGACAGTTGAAATAGCCAACCATATCGGAGCAAAAGCATTTCTTGATAAAAATACGAGTTTCGCGCAGAAAAGAAACACGGGGAGGGAGAAAGCGAACGGAGAGTGGCTATTGTATGTCGACAGTGACGAGCGTATTTCTCTTGAATTGAAAGATGCGATTATGGGAGTGCTTCGGAGAAAGGAGAATGCGTTTGTCGCATATAAATTGAAGAGGAAAAACTTCTATTTAGGAAATAACGAATGGCCGTATCAGGAAGAAATATTTCGGTTATTCAGAAAAGACTGTCATCTTCGATGGTCCGGTGTCTTGCATGAAACAGCGAAAGTTACAGGAGAGGTCGGGTTGTTGGACGGATATGTACTGCATTATACACACAGGAATTTGACCGACATGGTAACGAAGACGAATATCTGGTCAGATACGGAAGCACAGCTTCGTCTGTCAACGAATCATCCACAGATGACATGGTGGAGATTTCCGCGGGTCATGCTGGCTGCGTTTTATGATTCGTATGTCCGGCAGAAAGGATATAAGGCCGGCACGATGGGATTGATTGAAAGTATGTATCAGGCATTCAGTATTTTCATCACATACGCGAAACTATGGGAGAAACAAAATAGCAGTAAGCAGTTAGAAGGCAGTAGTAAGGAAGAAAGTTAATTCTTCTTTCTTTTTAATTTTGAAGAGAGATTCTCAACGCTCATACCGGTGAAATATGAAGCTAATTCCTGCGTAGTCATTCGTTTCTTCGCAAATCTGAAAAGATAAACAATCTCCAGAATACCGACCGTATTGAAAATAAGGATTGCGATAAACCAATATTTTTGTTCCAGTCTTCCCGCACGCCAGAGAGCGATTCCCTTCCAGAAAATCGACCAAACGAAGAGCACAATAGCGATTATCTGTCCTGTCGGTGTGTTGTAGAAGTCAGGAGACATACCATTATTCTAGCAATATAGACTCAAATATGCAATATTGAAAAGTCTTTTGCAACGGGAAGAAGAAGTAGTATACAATAATAGAGTGAAAATTGGTTTTTACGATCCGTACCTGGATACCATGGGAGGAGGGGAAAAATATTTTCTCGATGCAGCCTCGTATTTACATAAGAAATCACATCACGTCTATTTTTTTTGGCAGCCAAATAAAAAAAAAGCTATTTCTGAACAGGCGAAAGAGCGTTTTAACATTGACATAACAGCTTTAACTTTTCTTCCTGACGTTTTTTCTTCCAAACAATCATTTTTAAAAAAGTATATTGCCACGCATTCGCTTGACGTTCTATTTTATCTGAGTGATGGAAGTTTCCCTTTTCTTTTCTCAAAAAATAATATTCTTATGTTTCAGCATCCCGTTGACTGGGTACAGCCAAGCTTGTTAAACACGTTAAAGCTTAGAAACGTTAGGACAATTATCTGTAATTCCCAGTTTGTCGAAGATCATATAAATAAAACACTATCATCTCAAAAAACAACAGTTGTTTATCCTCCTGTAATGAGTGTCAGGCAAAAGATCGTCAAAAAAGAAAAGATTGTTTTATCTGTCGGAAGGTTTTCAACGGGTATGAACGCGAAAAAACATGACGAGTTAATAAAAGCATTTAAAAAGTTGTATGAGACAGTTAAGGACTGGAGACTGGTATTAATTGGCGGAATGAGAGACGAAGATGTGGAATTTGTAGAGTCATTAAAAAGAAATGCCAAAGAACTACCCGTAACTATTCTAACAAACGCAAATTATGTAACACTTATTGATTATTATAATCGTTCGGGTATTTACTGGCATGCAACAGGATATGAAGTAGATGTTGTGAAATACCCTGAGCGGACAGAACATTTCGGTATAAGCGTCGTGGAAGCAATGAGCGCGGGTTGTGTGCCTATTGTCTTTAACGCAGGCGGACCCGCTGAAGTAGTGCATGAGGGGATAAATGGTTTTCTTTGGAATACTATTGGCGAACTTGTAGAAAAAACAAAGCAGGTCGCAGTAAATGAAAAGTTGAAAGACCTTCAAAAAAATGCAGAAAGAAGAGCAGGAGATTTCAGTGAAAAAGTGTTTTATGAGAAAATTGAGGAATTGCTTCAATTATGAAAAAGGTAACTCTTCTATCGACTGTTTTTCTTCTTTGCGTATTTGCAATTTTTTTCTGGCCTGTTTTTCTCGGAAAAGTTCCTCTTCCCGCTGATGATTTGATCGGTTTGTATCATCCGTTCCGTGACCTGTATGCAGCGACGAATCCGAACGGTATTGCATATAAAAACTTTCTTATTACAGATCCGATCCGCCAGCAATATCCCTGGCGTGAATTGAGTATAACACTGGAAAAACAATTAGAACTACCGTTATGGAATCCGTATACATTTACAGGCACACCTTTATTAGCCAATTTCCAGTCGGCAGTATTTTATCCCTTGAATATTTTATTTTTTATATTGCCATTTTTATCCGCGTGGTCTACTCAGGTAATACTACAAACAATACTTCTCGCTTTATTTACATTTTTGTATTTGAGGTTTTTGAAACTTCATCCGCTGAGTCAAATATTAGGAGCTATTGCTATCAGTTTTTGCGGGTTTACGATTTCCTGGTATGAATGGAATACGATCGTACAAACATTTTTATGGCTGCCTCTTATCTTACTAGCGAAAGAACATTTATTACAGAAGATTACTAAGAAATGGGCTGTTACATTAATTTTTGCCGTTTCAGCGGCGTTTTTTGCAGGCCATTTACAAACTTTCTTCTATACGTTTTGTATCCATATGATTTATCTTTATGCAAGAATTATTCAAATTTCATCGCATGAAAAAAGCCAGATGTTCAAATTTGCTGTACGAAAATATATCCCGTTTCTTTTGATCGGTTGCGCGATTGTTCTTATTACCGCAGTTCAATGGCTGCCAACCCTTCAATTTATAAATCTTTCAGCCAGATCTTTGGATCAGCAAAATTGGCAGGGAGCAGGATGGTTTATCCCGTGGCAGCATTTGATTCAATTTATCGCGCCTGATTTCTTCGGCAATCCGTCGACACTTAATTACTGGGGAACGTGGAATTACGGAGAGCTCGTCGGATATATCGGTGTTGTGCCGTTGTTTTTCGCGATCTATGGCATACTGCAATGGAAAAACTGGTACGTTCGATTTTTTACCGTATCTTTGGTTGTTGCACTAGTATTCGCTTTACCCAACTGGATTTCTTTTTTGCCGTTTCAGTTACATGTCCCATTTCTTTCCACTGCCCAACCGACCCGCTTACTGAGCATCAGTGATTTTTCGCTGAGCATACTGGCCGCTTTTGGTCTTGATGCCTTTTTAAGACAAAAGAATAAAAAGATTTTTATTCCATTTCTATTTCTATGTCAATCTTTTTAATATCCTCTAATATTGACTGTCGAGATACTGGAGATCCTGGTGAATTTAAACTGTTTATCTACCTATCAGCTATGTTGTCATTCGTTTGTTATTAATTAGACACCAAATTTAGTTTAGGTAAGGATATTTAATGCTGTAAATTTTATAGCATTTTACTTTACGAAGATAACATCTTATTTTTTTAAGGGACAGGTGTTGGTTACATTTTCTAAATCTAAGGTTTCTAAAATTAT
>CAZAIV010000060.1:0-7186 GCA_964485315.1 uncultured Gammaproteobacteria bacterium | reverse complement strand
ATTACTTATTTTTTCTAACATCTTCTTGACAATAGACTCAGACGATGTATAGTAATGATGTATGAAGACTACATCATTAAGAACCCAAATTACTTTATCAAATACCCTTCGTGAGGAAATTGATCAGGCACGTCGTGTAACAGGAGAAAGTCTCAGTGGATATTTGAATAAAGCTGCAAGGGAGCGATTAAACAGAGAACAACATGAGGAAATAGATCTGGAAAATCTTGCCAAGCAAATAGTTGGATCTATTAAACAAGGGGATTTAGGTTGGGGGAAAGTTACTGAAGAATCCTGGAGAAAAGAAAGAGAAGAAGAAGATGAATATCGTCAAGAAAGACTCAATCCTACACATGAGAGAAAACATTCAAAAAAAAGAAAAAAACAAGATGTGCAATTCCAGCGTACGTATGTTTTGAGAGATAAATGATGTTTCTTCCCGATACAAATGTTTTTATTAATGCATTTAAGGGTATGGAGCCTGATGCTTCATTTATTACTTCGCATATCAAGAAAAAAGAATTAATGGTATCTGTGATCGTCTTAGCAGAATTTGAAACAAAATCTACTGACATCCAGCAACGCATGTTTGATAAGTTAGTCAAAGCTATGGGTATCGTTGGTATTGACGAGAAAATAGCGCGGATTGCCGGGCAATATAGAAAACAAGAAGCAAAACGATCGAAAAGAGTTCTTCTTCTTGACTGTTTTCTCGCAGCGCAGGCGCGAGTTCATAGATATACGTTGGTTACCCATAATATATCAGACTTTCCTATGAGAAATATTAAAATTATTTCGTTATAACGTAAAAGGTTGGGGTTACTTGCTTTTTGCCGATTCGCCGGCGATTTCTTAAATTATAGCAATTCACTAATCTCGTCTCTCTTTTCCGGGTCTACACTATTATATATTTTCCTTCGAAACGCATAAACCGCATCAGCGGGAGAGTCTGTATTTTTCCCGAGATAACAGTCAGCAACTTCGTGAAGTCCTATTGGTTGTCCTCCGGGCAAATTGGTAGCAACGAGCGAACGGAGAAGATTTAATAGCTCTTCTCTATAAAAAACGTATATTTCTGCTCCTAAAACGCTCTGATGTAGCTCCGAAATTGACGCATCAGGATAATCTGCGCCGATACGCAGTAACTCGGTTGCTGCTTCATTGAGTCTGTTGTTGCGGCGAATATTAAGCAGCCCCTCAACATAATCACTTGGGCCAGGATGAAAACCCGACCCCTTGAGGAATCTCTTTGACGCTACTGCGTGCAGCATCTCATGTTTTATAATTTTATCTCTTAGTATGGAGTCTTGTTGAATGAGAACAGCCTCTTCGTTAGTCGTTTTCACAGCATGCAGAGCCGTTGGTTGAGACCATCTAGTATCGGAATTTTTATACCGAGCAATAAATTGTGTAGTCTCTTTTGCGTCAAGACAGCCATATAAGCGCAGGCAAGCTTCGACATATTCTTGTACTTGTAAATTTGAAAAACGATCCATAGTTGCTTTATTTACTAAAAAGACTGGAACTGCAGATGCCCGTTTTACCACATCAGGACTTAAGCCATAAACAGAGTCAAAATGTCCAACTGCTTTTTCCACCTGAATTTGCGGCAATAATTCAGCTTCAGCTCCTAGTAATTCTATATGAAGAGATACTGGTATCCGCTGCTCACCCCGTGAATTAAGGAGACGAGGAGTTTCAGTCCTCTGTGGCAAATGTGACGGAAGAGGAGTAGGTAAATAACTATATCCTAGTTCTTTCATAAAGGAAGTATACCACAAAAAGGAGTAAATTGCTATAGGCTGCATAACGAGGCTAATTCGGGTTGACCCACTCCTTAAATTTAGGGAGTAACGGTTACTTTACTTTTTGCTGAAGATCCTGCGACGGGAGTTGGAGTAATAGAGATTGTCGGTTCGGTAGTCGGGAGGGCGAGATTGATTTTCGGATCCCGCGGAGCTTGCGGGAACTGCGTAATTCTGCTGGCGACAATCATGCTGTGAATTTTCTTATCTGGATATCCCATGACGAAGACTGTATCGCCGGCTTGCAACTGGGAAAACCCCAATTTTGTTATATTGCTTGCCTGCGTGAAAGTATAAACATGCGTAATTGCTTCGATGTCGATAAGTGTCGTTTTCTGATTTTCATCAACGAGATTGAACTGTCTGTTTATTTCATCAATCGAACGTATTTCTCCCATAACATAAGTCGGAGGAGTAATAACATCCACGAATCTTCCTAAAATGCGGCGCGAATCTTTATTATATAATCCCAAAACACTCACATAGGTTCCTTTTGTCAAATCGGAAATACCGAAGGAATTATTTCCCGGAGAAGAAAAATTAGTGATTTCGTCGACATCGATAAACCTTGTATTATTTTGTATATCGTTAAGCGTGATCTGTGTACTTGTCGTATCGACGACTGTTCCGGCAATGCCTCTTTTCTCCACAAGATTCAGCTGAGCGACCTTCGATGCAATTTTTTCTTTCAGTTGATTGAGTAAATTAATATCCTTCGGATTGGGTGTCGGGGAAGGCGACACGGTCGGAGTATCAACGCTTGAAGTTGTCAAACTTGTCGAGACAGCAAAAGCCTGTCCTGTGATTACTGAGAAACAAAGAAGTGTCATAAGAAGAAAAGAAAATATTTTTTGCATAGTTAAAATGTTTGTGTTGAATATGTTATGGTTTTCTTTATCTGTTGTTCCGTGCCGTCAGGAAAAATTGCAGTAATTTGCATGATGTTTGTATTATCGTCAATTGTCGCTGTAAGAGAGAAGTTCCCGTCAGCAGAGGAGAGCGCGACTTCGTCGTCAACAGGAGTTGAGACCATGATCGTTGTATCCTTTGTCGCTTTTCCTGTTATCTGGATGGTGTGATTACTGACTACTTCTTCATCGGGCGGGTTATCAATAGTAATATAGTCATTTGATGTATCCGGCGTCGGAGAGACGTTTTTTACTATAACTGTCTGTGACTTCTGCGGCGCGTTTTTGAAATAGTGCTCATATATATAGAATGAAGCTCCTGCGAACAGTAAACCGATCAAAACAGCAACAAAAGAAAGAATAACACGTTCCGATCTCATAATGTTTTACAGTTACAATCTATGGGCGATGAAGATCATACGTCATATATGTACTCTTGTCAAGAAACGTTTATGTGTGTTAGTATGAGGCAATGGAAATCGCATTACTCTCTCCGACGTCTCTTCGTCTGAAAGGAAAACAGACAACGCTTGTCGTTAATCCGCAAGATAAAAATAATGCGTATACGGGCGCGCTTCTTTTGGGAGATATAGATAAGCGAATATTGAAATTACATGAGAATGCGGTACTTATCCAAGGTCCGGGTGAATATGAGGTAGGAGGTATAAAATTCACCGGCACGCAGTCTGATTCCGACCTCTCGTATAGTCTTCTGATAGATACTGTTTCAATTCTCTTAATTGAAGGGAAAATGTTGGTGAAAACACATCAGAAAATGAGCGATTATGATATTGTTATCGTGTATGTCACGACTGATGAAGATCCTTCTGTTGCGGCAAACGTGGCCAATAGCGCCGTACTCTATTTTGGCGTGAAGGCATCAGAGGTCTTAAAACGAGTCGTAAAAGAAGGAGTGCAGGAAATGAGTAAATACGTTGTTACCAAAGATAAACTGCCAACTGAAGTAATACAAGTACTACTAGTGTAAAGTTAAAAGTTAAAAGTTAAAAGTTTTTAATAGTTCTCCTAACTTTTCACTTTTCATTTTCAACTTTTAACTGAACTATATGGCGAAAGTAAAAATTCCACCGCATAATGAAGACGCCGAGCGAAGTGTTCTCGGTGCGATATTAATTGATAAAGAAGCGATAAGCATCGTTTCGGGGATGCTTCGCGCAGAACATTTTTATAGTGAATTAAACGGAATTATTTTCGCCGCAATGCTTGCGATTCATGAAAACAGGCGCCCGATTGATGTTCTCACGGTGACTGCTGAGCTGAAGAAGATAGATACGAACGGCAGTATCCAGTCTTCTTATTTGAGTGATCTTGTCAATGCGGTTCCGACTGCGGCGAATATTGAAGAATATGCGCAAATCGTGAAAGAAACTGCGACAAAGCGGCAACTTATCCACGTGGCATCGGAAGTCGCGGAATTGGGTTTTCAGGAAAATAAAGAAGTGAAGGAATTGCTGGACAAAGCCGAGGCGAGTATTTTCGCGATTTCGCAGGCAAACATTAAAAGAGGATTTGTCGCGATAAAAGACACATTAACTGAGAGCTTTGACCGGCTTGATGAGCTGCATAAAACAGGGGAGGGACTTCGGGGTTTGGCTACGGGTTTTACCGATTTGGACAGAATGTTATCCGGCATGCAAAACGCAAATCTACTCATTCTTGCTGCCCGTCCCGGACAGGGGAAAACTGCGTTGGTTATTAATATAGCACAATATGTTGCAGTCCATCAAAAAAAAGCGGTAGGTATTTTCTCTCTGGAAATGAGTAAAGAAGAGTTGGTAGACCGTTTAATGGTTGCACAGGCGGACATTGATGCGTGGAGACTGAAAACAGGCAAATTGACTGAGGATGACTGGAACCGCTTGTCCGACGGCATGGGGCAACTTGCCGAAGCGCCGATCTTTATCGATGACACGCCCGGTTTATCAATTGCCGAGATGAGGAGTAAAGCGAGGCGTTTGCAAATGGAACAGAAAGTCGGGCTTATCGTGGTTGATTATTTACAACTGGTTGATCCGGGACAGAAGTTTGAGAGTCGTGTGCTTGAGGTCTCTTATGTCTCCAAATCACTGAAGAATCTTGCCCGCGAACTGAATATTCCCGTTCTGGCCGCATCGCAACTCTCCCGCGCGGTTGAGCATAGGGGAGAGCGGCGTCCTCAGTTGGCAGATCTTCGGGAGTCCGGAGCTATTGAGCAGGACTCCGATGTTGTGATGTTCATCTATCGTCCCGACGCAGAGGCAATGTCAAACAACATTCCTACAAAACTCTTAATTGCCAAACACCGTAACGGAGCAACCGGAGAGATTGATTTACTTTTCCGCGGCGATCGAATTCGATTTTACACAGTTGAACGTCAGCACCAAGAGAGTAATTGACAAATAAATAATTGATCTTTACACTAATAATATGACACTTACTTTTACCCGTTGGATTGCGACTATTATTCTGACATTTATTCCTGTATGTATTCCAAATGTCGTATACGCGCAAATGTATCACCAAACAAGCGCTGCTGCGGATACAATGCCGGATGTAACTATGTCTACGTCGATGACAACAGCAAAGAATTCGTTGACAACCACTGCGTTAATAGCACTGCATACCCGATGTGATACTGAAATAACAGCACGGTTGACGAGTTTGAGCCGAGCGCTCACCCGTCTTAATTCCATGCAGAAATTGTCTGCTGATCAAAAGCAGCAATATACTTCGACAGTTCAGTCCAATATATCCGGCTTGACAAGTTTGAAAACGAAATGTGATGCCGATACGGACGCTGCGACCTTACAGGCAGATACAAAATCAATAGTGACATCATATCGAATATATTTGGAGTTTATTCCGCAGACTGCATTATTAGCAGCATCGGATCGATTAAATTCTATTGTTGATCAGTTTACAATACTGACAACGAAGCTGCAGACAAGAATTTCTGATGCTCAATCACAAGGGAATAATGTAACGAGTTTACAGTCTGATTTGGCCGATATGCAAACTAAAATTGCGGATGTGAAGACACAAACTGCGACAATTTCTTCGCAAATCGGTTTACTCCAACCTTCAAATGTAAACACCGATGCCGCAGGAACAAAAACCGATTTTCAGACCGGAAGAACTGCTTTGCAAACTGCGCAGAGCGATGTAAGGGCTGCGTTAGCGGACGCGAGACTTATTGTTTCAAGCTTGCTTGCTTTTCCTACTCCTGCCGTGAATCCCGCTACCCCAAGTGCGATGACGACAAATTCGACAGAAGCTCCGGCTACAACTTCAACAAATGTTCTTCCGGCACAATAATGTGTGCTGTCTATTACACATTTTTCCTTGCGGTTTTATTGTCGGCATGCTATAGTTCAGTTCATTCATGAAACTAAACGCATTGTTCAAAAGTATATTCTTTTTTCTTCTCCTCTCAAGCGAAATTTATTTTATTTTTGTAAAAGAGTATCTCTATAGCATGGGGACGCTTGTCCTTCTTCTTGTATTTATTATAATCGTTGAAGCATTTGAGAGGGGATTGTCCGATATCATGTTTAAAACGTCTCAGACAGAACTTGAAATTAAAATGGCAGAAAGAGAGTTGGAGAAAAAATCGAAACAGTTGGCTACTACGTTAACTCCCAAACTCGCATCGAAGAAAAAAATTGCTATTGAGCAGACGACTGAAATTTTGCAGGAAAATTTGCAGGAAGCATTCCAAAAAGGTTTGCAAATCGCGGGTTACACTCAATTATCGAAAGACGATACAAAATAGAGGCGTTGCATTAGTTATTGTTACACGTTGCGCGAACCGTAACTATAGTTTTATTGGATAAACCTTGAGCTGGTTTTGCGCTGAGGTGAAAAATGACATTTTCTGAGGTTATATCAATTCCGCTTGGAGTGATGTTTATATCTCTCTTTTGGTCGTCAGGATTTACAATCAAGTCAGTGCCTTTTGCAGCAACAGTATAGTGAGCAACTATAAATTTTTGATCAGGATAAAGAGGGACATCTTCTGCATTCACCTGCTGGCCATTATTATTACAGTTAACAGGACTGAAGATGATTGATGTATTATTATTGTTTCCGTCAATGCCGCATCCTGCAAGCGCCAACGCGCCTGTTAATAACACAGGCGCGACAATTGTTCTTCTTGCAATTTTTCCAATCCGATAACCTTCTTGTAATAATCCCATAGTGAGTATATTATCATTGTTTTTTTGGGATGTCAAGCCATAACTCTGTTGTCTCATAGTACGGAAGAAGAAACCTCTATAACACGGAACGGTGTTGAGTTCGGACAGGTAACAGGAAATCCGTAAAAATGAGATATAATATCTGTTTACAGTGTGCCGGGGGAGAGACTCGAACTCTCAAGGCCGATTAAAGCCAGTAGTTTTTGAGACTACCGCGTATACCATTCCGCCACCTCGGCAAGATAGTTATTAGTTAGTCATGTTACGCAGTTTACTA